>JBGOVI010000001.1:0-44146 GCA_041478035.1 Patescibacteria group bacterium | reverse complement strand
TTTGGGCTTCTTATTTTTGCATATTTTATCTTTCCGATCGTCTCGTATCAAATATTTCTTGCAGATTTTTTACAGGGCAATATTGAAGTTCCTATTCCCAAAGATATGGTTACAAGAAACGATGGAATTGGAAGCCTTGTTTCGTCGGGGTTAAGCTCGTTGACACACGACTATACCGATGCCCGCAATTGGTACCCGCAAGTAAAGTCTAGGATTTCTGGCAAGACAAAAATTGATTCATACCTAATTTCAATTCCAAAATTAAAAATTGAAAACGCAGAAGTTTCAACGCAGGACTATGATTTGGACAGGCATCTCATTCAGTATCTTGGTACGTCGATTCCGGGAGAAGATGGGACCGCTGTTATTTTTGGTCATTCAACTCTGCCGAGCCTTTTTAACCCAAAAAATTATAAAACCATTTTTGCCAATGCGCATACTTTAAAAGTGGGGGATGAGTTTTCTACAACTGTTGCCGGCGTCACTTATCAATATAGAATTTTCTCCATCACAATTACCTCTCCTGAGGACACAAACATTCTTTCTCAGGGGTACGACCAGTCGTATGTAACTTTAGTCACTTGTACGCCTCCTGGGACAATCTGGAAAAGGCTCGTCATCCGCGCAGTGCTTGAAAACGCAATCTCAACTTAACTATGCAAGAGGAAACTGAACAGTTTGGAATGAATCAGGCCGACGTTAGTAACTACAAGCGCGGGGCATTTTTCAGCAAAGTTAAATACTATTTTTTATCGATTGAACCGGCAATTGTTAAAATTCTCAATGCAACAATTTATTACACCCTGAAATTTCTAAAAGCACTCGTTGGAAGCGTGATTAGGATGGTGATGGGGAAGGAAGTCTAATGGATGAAAAAAGCGTCGCCGTGGAGGCGATCAGGAAAAAATTAGTCGGCAAAAAACTATCGTATAAAGAAATTTATGCGATTATGGATGAGATCTCAAAAGACAAGCTCGGCGATATTCTGACAACATATTTTGTTGCCTCAGGATATTCAGAAGGATTTTCAGATGATGAGCTCTACTACTTGACTCGCGCGATGGCTGAAACAGGAGAACATTTAGAGTTTGAAGGAGTTGTTGCTGACAAGCATTCTATAGGTGGAGTTCCGGGGACGCGAGTTACATTAATTTTGGTTCCCATTATTGCGGCGGCCGGTTTTAAAATTCCAAAAAGTTCTTCGCGCGCAATTACCACTCCTGCCGGGACTGCTGACGTCATGGAGGCACTTTCCAATGTAACTTTTACAAAAGAGCAAATATATAAAATAGTGGGTGGTGCAGGTGGGTGTATTGTCTGGGGAGGTAGTTTTAAAATAGCGCCGGCTGATGACGACATAATAAAAATTGAAGAGCCTCTTTTATTTGAATCATATGACAAAATAGTAGTTTCTGTTATGGCAAAAAAAGTTGCTTTTGGCGCAACGCATGTCGTAATTGATCTGCCGTACGGAACAACTGCCAAAATTCATCGTGCCGAAGATGCTGAAATTTTAAAGAGAAAGTTTGAGTTTTTAGGTAAAAAATTCGGAATAAAGGTCCGTACTTTAATTCGCAAGACTGAGGAGCCGGCAGGAAATGGCATCGGGCCGCTCCTTGAGGCAATTGACTCGCTTAAAGTTTTGGAGCAAACAGACGACAGGCCGCAAGATCTTGAAGAGCTCGCGATTGAAACCTCCTCGCTTCTTCTTTCTTTGTGTCTTGAAGACGCAAAGCGCGAAACTTGCGACGAGTTTGAAAAAAAATATAAAGATACAAAAGAATGGGCTCTCGATTTGTTAAAAAGCGGGAGGGCTCTTTCAAAGTTCCGGGAAATTTTAAAAGCACAAGGAGGAAATTCTAATGTTACTTCAAAAACCTTGCGGCTTGGAAATTATAATCGAACCGTAAAATTTGAAAAAAGCGGAAAAATCATAAAAGTTCAGAGTAAAAATATTACTGTAATTGCAAAAATTCTCGGGGCGCCGCATGATAAGCAAGCCGGAATTTTTCTTCGAAAAAGGATACGCGAAAATGTAGAGAAAGGCGACGAAGCGTTAGTTCTTTACAGTGACAGCGAATACCGCCTGAAAGAAGCCGAGGACTCGCTCGCGCTCTTCCCGATCTACGAAATATCTAGATAGCTTATTGTCTTCTGACTACCGACTACCGCCGACTGTAGACTGTGAACTGTAGACTGTGAACTGTCTTGGGGTTTTGTGGTAAAATAGCGGATAAGAATGAAAAGAGCACTTACCGCAGGACTCATTCTGCTCGCACTCGCCGCAGGCGCCCTTGGATACTTTGTTACCGCCAATCTTCCCACAGATCCGAGCGATCACTCAAATAAAATATTTGTCATTAGCAAAGGTGAATCGATTCGCGAAATAGGAAATAGCCTTAAAGGCGAGGGGCTCATCCGCGATCCTGTGGCTTTTTTTGTTTATATAAAATTAAATCATCAGGATAAAAACATTCAAGCAGGCGACTACAGACTTTCACCCTCTATGAGTCTTAAGAAAGTTGTCGACTCTCTAAATCATGGTACTCTTGACATTTGGGTAACGATCCCTGAAGGTCTGCGGGCGGAGGAAATTGCCGATATTTTTGAAAAGAGTCTGCCCTCCTATAAAAATTCCTGGCGAGCAACGCTCGACATAAATGAAGGTTATCTTTTCCCGGATACATATCTTGTTCCTCGAGAAGCGGAAGTTAACGGAGTTGTTACTATGATGAAAAATAACTTTAGTAAAAAAGTTACAGTTCTAGGGTTAGCGGAAAATAATCCGAGGCTTGCTGCCGCAGTAATAATAGCGTCAATTATTGAAAAGGAGGCAAAGTTTGCTGAAGACATGCCGATTGTTTCCTCAGTTATTCAAAATAGACTGGGTTTGGGGATGAAGCTCGACGTAGATCCATCGGTGGCGTATGCACTTGGCTATCAAACTGATACAAAAACTTGGTGGAAAAAAGAGTTGACGTATGATGATCTTCAAATAAATTCACCATATAATACATATCGCAATGCGGGACTGCCGCCAACGCCAATTTCAAATCCCGGAGCCGCCGCAATAAAAGCGGCTCTGAATCCTGCTAACACTGACTATCTTTATTACATTTCTGACAAAAAAGGTCACATACACGCGGCAAAAAACATCGAAGGCCACAACGCTAATATCAAAAAATACCTCTAAAAGGAAGTGTATCAAGGGTACCACCCGCCGACGCCAAGGCTTTGGCGGGCATGCGAGTACCACAAGTATCACGGGGATTAGGGTTCAGCAACTCGCGTCTAGGGTTTAGAAAGTCGTTGCGGCGGTGAAGGCTATTAATAGTTTTAGTTTGTAATAATCTCTTTTAGTTCTATTTCTTCTTTCATTAGGTCGAACTTGACAGTAAATATATCAAAAAATCCTTTTTGGCCAACTATTCCGTAACCAAACTTACCAATCGCTGGTAAAAATCCAGCCTCTATTTTATATTCCCAGCCCCCGACAGAAATAGTTACTGGGTGGACATAGAAAGGCTCTGCTTCCCCTGTAATGCCTGAAACCTTTTGCTCTTTTCCTTTCTTTAGATTAATTTTTAAGATCTCCGCTATTTGAGCATCAAAGATGCAGGTGTCAGCCCCTGAATCTACCAGAACTTCGTAAGGTACAACAATGTTGCCATATGAAATTTCTATGGGGATTACAGGGCGCAATATCTGAGGACCGTACCTTTTATACCTAAACTTCATGCATTCCAAAACCTACATAAGGGATAAGTTTGTTGGGCATTCTGGTAAGAATTGGTTTTGTGAATCCTTTCTTTTGGGCCAAATCCCAGACTGCTTTTGCGGTTTTTCCACTTGCTATAACTGTCTTCTCATCGCTTTTTAAAGCGACCCAAAGACCTTTGTATTTTTTATATATTTTTGTCCAATCAATTGCCATTGTAGTTATTCTACCAGAAAAACCTATCAATTTCTACGGAATTTTGAAAAACAACGCCAATATCAAAAAGTACCTCTAGGGTTGAATTGAACTTCGCTTGACAAATAATAATCGTTCGTGAAATACTTAAGTCAATACAATGGAAGAAGGCGCAGGTCAAGACAAAGCAGAAGTTCAAACAGTCAAACAAGAGTTGCAAAATGTCACTGACGCTAGTCCCCAAGGAGCAACTGCAGAAGATGCGGAAAGAGCAAAAGCAGAAAAAAAGGCAGAAGCGACTCAACTCATGGACGATATGGAAGCAAGTGCAGAAACCCAAGGACAATATTTTGTAAAAATTGGACAGAAAAAACCAATTACTGAGACACGAGAAAAAACCACAGGTTTGTTTAAAAAGACAACGACTCCCTATGAAGAAACTGTCGGATATGAAGATGAAAGAGCCCTTATTTTAAAAGCCCCTGTAGCTCATGATGTATATGGTACCCAACGGGAAGATTTTGTTGTAGCAACACCTGATGGGCTTCATGTGATGGGTTATTACAGAAGCGAGATAGACAACCCTCAAAGCGGCAATGCAAAACGTAACAAAGCCGAATATGATTTTCTGGTTGCTCTTACTAAGGGAGGAAAAGTTCCAGGTCCCTACAGTGGATTTGTGAGAGAAAGTAAAGCTACATGGATGAAAGATTACCTTAAATTCTCGGGCGATACTGAGGATGATTTTCGATCGTCATTTTTCCAGCTCAAAAAAGGTGGTGTGGATATTGGAAGCGTTTTTCAGGAATCAGTTCAAAAGAGTATAGCGATGATCGAATCTCCACACAAAGCAAATATAGACAGAGAAGCCGCTGATAAAAACGTTATAGCAAATTCGCGAAACATAATTAGTAGTTTACCTCCTAGAGCTTAGTTTCCTTTTTTAGTATTTTCGGGTATTCTTAACCTATTTGCTCAACCCCTAGACTGTTTAGTAGCTGAATTTACTAAACTATTTGGGTGAGGGTTGTTTATACAAAACACGCAAAAGGGAAATTTAAAATTCTTAAGGAGTTAAATATCAAGGTTCGTAGAACGGATATTAGCAATGCTTTAGGAGATCCAGATTTTCATGGGGTAGATGTAGATCGCAATGCGGAATTTGTTCTTAAGAAAATTAATAACGCACTCAATTTGAGGGTGATTTACGCTAAAAAACATGATATAATCATAGTGATTACATTTCATCCAACGGAGGGAGGAAGGTATATAAAATGACGGTTAAGAAGTATCCAAATATTCTATATGAACCTGAAGACGACGTGTTAAATATTTGGCTGTCAAAGAAGCCGATTCAGTATGGTGAAGATGAGAACGGTATGATTATTCACTATACAAAAAATCGCGAACCTGTCTATATAGAAGTACTATTCGCAAAAAGATTTTTTAATAAAAATAAAAAAACTGATATGCCGAAAAATATCCGCTACGCAACTTCGAGTTTCCCTCTTGACAAGGCTTAGCTTTTGATATATAACTTATTAAACCTTTTAAATAAGAGGGGGTATTTTGTACCCTCCCGTGTTTTTTTGTTTATAAAAGGACAACTTCTCGAAGTTATTTCTAATGGCAAAAAATTTGGCCCAAGAGCGGCAGTACTGGGGGAAAATTGAAAAAGCGTTACCTGAGCTTGATTTATTATCGATTCAGAGAGAATCATATAAATGGTTTATTGAAGAAGGAATACGCGAGGTAATTAGCGAGATATCTCCTATTTCCGATTTTACGGGTAAAAATTGGGAACTTGCGCTTGGAGAATACAAGCTCGGCGAACCAAAAATTACTGAAGAATTAGCACTTTTAAAAGGCCTCACATTTTTCACCCCACTGACGGTTGAAGCAACACTTGTCAACAAAAAAACCGGAAAATCCGTCCGTCAAAACGTTTTCTTGGGTGAAGTACCCAAGATGACGGACCGCGGAACGTTTATTGTTAATGGAATAGAGCGCGTTATTGTCAGCCAGATTGTCCGTTCCCCCGGAGTCTTCTTTACGGCAGTTGAAGATCCTATCACTGGGAAAACGCTTTATACGGCCGAGATGAGACCGGTTCATGGCTCATGGCTTGAATTTTCTACCACAAGAACAGACATGGTTGTTGTGAGAATTGACCGACGCAAAAAGTTCTTGGCCTCGGTTTTCTTAAAAGCTTTGGGAATTGAAACAAATGAGGAGATTAATGAAAAATTCAAGGATATTTCCGGGGCTGAAAACTTTATCAAAAATACGGTTGAAAAAGACGAAACGCGCGGCGGAACAGACGCATTGATTGAGATTTTCAAGAAGATGAACCCCGGCGAGCCGGTTGTTATTGATACTATCCGTCAAAACTTCCGAGACTCATTTTTTGATAGAAGGCGTTACGATTTGTCCCGAGTCGGACGCTATAAAGTAAATCAGAAACTTGCAACGCTTGCTAACTTTCGTCCTCAAGAGGTTTACACTTTGACAATTGGTGATGTAATTGGAATTATCTCATACCTTATAAATCTTCAAAATGGGAAGGGAAAAATTGATGACATAGACCATTTATCAAATCGCCGTATTCGTTCTGTCGGTGAACTTGTCCAGACAACCGCTTTCCGAGTGGGCGCTTTGAGACTTGAGAGAATAATAAAAGAGAAAATGAGCTTGGCATCGGTTGAAGAGCCATACTCGCCGTCACATTTTATAAATGCGCATCCGATAATTGCGGCCATCAATGAATTCTTTAGAACGTCGCAGCTTTCGGCAATACTTGACCAGACAAACCCCCTGTCTGAGATCGATAATATAAGACGATTAACTGTCATGGGAACAGGCGGAATATCCCGCGAGCGCGCCTCATTTTCAATCCGCGATATTAATAGTTCGCAATACAGCCGAATTTGTCCGGTCAGATCTCCTGAGGGCCCAAATATTGGTTTGGTTACATATTTGGCGCTTTATGCAAGAGTCAATGAATATGGCTTTTTGGAGGCGCCATACAAAAAGGTAAAGCTTGAAAAAAACGGCAAGCGAGGGAAATTAAGAGTGACAAATGAAATAGTTTATATGGATGCCGCAAATGAGATGGATCATTACATAACTCATGCCGACATTAAGATTGACGACGCGGGATATATAGTAGATGATTTATCGCCCGCTCGTTATATGGGTAAGTATCTTGAGGTAGAAAGCGAAAAAATTGAATTTATAGACGTTATTTCAAGACAGGTTGTTGGAACATCCGCTGCTTTAATTCCGTTTATTGACCACGATGAAGCCAACCGCGCGCTAATGGGTACCCACATGCAGTGTCAGGCTGTTCCGCTAATCAAAAATGAGAGCCCAATAATCGGTACGGGGATGGAAGGTATGGTAAGCCGTGCCATGGCGCGCGTCACAACCGCTCCGTTTGACGGAACGATTGCCTTTGTTGATGCAAACAAAATTGTTTTAAAAGGTTCGGCTCGCGGGCATGAGGAAACGCTAAAAATCGGCAAGTTTAAAAGAACTGCTCAAAATACATTCTTTAACCAAAAACCTATTGTATCGGTAGGTCAAAAAGTGAAAAAAGGTGATATTTTAATTGACGGGCCCGCATCCGAGTCGGGGGAACTTGCGTTGGGTAAAAATTTACTTATCGCATATGCCTCCTTTGACGGTCTTGGATATGAGGATGCAATCGTTATTTCAGACCGTCTGGTCCGCGATGATTCCCTGACTTCGGTTCACATAGAAAAATACGAAGCGACGGTAGTTGACACAAAGCTTGGGCCTGAGGAGACAACGCGCGATATTCCAAACGTTGCCGAGGAGGATTTGGCAAATCTTGACGATGAGGGAATTGTGGTTATCGGATCAGAAGTCAAGCCTTCAGACATTTTGGTCGGTAAAATTGCTCCAAAAGGAGAGACGGAATTAACAGCCGAGGAGAGATTGCTCCGCGCAATTTTTGGTGAGAAGGCTCGAGAAGTCCGCGATACATCACTCAGAATGCCGCACGGTGAGCACGGGATTGTTACTAATGTTCAGATTTTGGACCGCAGCCGAGGTGACGAACTTGAGCCGGGAACTATTAAAAAAATTCAAGTAGAGGTAGCTCAAGTTCGTCACGTTGTGGTTGGTGACAAACTTGCAGGGCGTCACGGAAATAAAGGCGTTATTTCAAAAATAGTCCCTGATTCTGACATGCCATATCTTGAAGACGGAACACCGGTTGATATCATTATTTCGCCAATCTCGGTTTTGGGACGCATGAATTTAGGGCAGCTTCTTGAGGCGCACCTCGGGCTTGCGGCACGCAAACTTGGCATGCGACTTGCACTTCCTGTTTTTGAAAAAATGAATGAAGAAAAATACATAGATCTCATGAAGCAAGCAGGGATGCCTGTTACCGGAAAGATGAAATTATATGATGCAAGAACGGGCGAGCCATATGAAAACGACGTTGTTGTCGGAATCGGCTACATTATGAAATTGATTCACATGGTTGAGGACAAGGCCCACGCAAGATCTACTGGTCCATATTCGCTCGTTACGCAACAGCCTCTTGGAGGAAAAGCACAAATGGGTGGACAACGCTTAGGGGAGATGGAAGTATGGGCTCTTGAAGCGCACCGCGCCGCTTATACACTCCAGGAGATGTTGACGATCAAATCAGATGACGTATCAGGTCGTGCAAAGGCATTTGAAGCAATTATTAAGTCTGTTGATATTCCAACGCCTCGCGTTCCGGAATCGTTTAAAGTCCTGATTCGTGAGCTTCAAAGCCTTTCCCTTAACATAGTGCCGCTTCAAGCTGTTGTGGCAGATGAACGCGAAGACACATCGGTTGCTCAAGAAGAGGTAAGCAAAGAAGCAAAAGAACTTCAGGAAGGCCTTGAGGGAGTTGCAGTGACAAACGAGAAGGAAGCGGTTAAGACACTCGGAGAAGAGGAAATTCCAACGGAAGCAGCGCAGAAAAACGCAGAATAGTACGCAGAAAAACGCAGAAGCGAGCCTTCGGCGTAGTTCAGCGTAAAGTTCAGCACAGTTTAGCGGTATACTATGGAACCTAAGAATCGAAAAGATAGGAAATTTGACGCAATAAATATCTCAGACTTTAAGGGTCTTCGTGTTCTTGTGGCTTCTGCCTCCGATATAAAAGCCTACTCGTATGGTGAGGTCACAAAACCTGAAACAATCAATTACAGGACATATCGACCGGAAAAAGACGGGTTGTTTGACGAGCGAATATTTGGTCCCACGCGTGACTTTGAATGTTATTGCGGAAAATACAAGAGGATTCGCTACAAAGGGATAGTTTGTGACAGATGTGGAGTTGAAGTAACTTATTCTCGAGTCCGCCGTGAGCGCATGGGACACATAACTCTTGCGTGTCCTGTTGTACACATCTGGTTTTCAAAAGGCAGCCCCTCAAAGCTTTCAACGCTTCTTGATATCGGTCAAAAAGACCTTGAGTCAGTCGTTTATTTTGCATCGTATCTTGTAACTGAAATAGACGATGATAAGAGGCACGATGCCCAGAAAAAGCTGAACGATATAAAAGAAGACAGAATTAAAAAAATTAAATCCCAGGAAGATGAAGAGCTCAAGACTTTAAAACACGATGAAAAGGAAAAAGTCAAAGACGTCAAAGGAACTCTCAAACGCGAGCAGAAGGATTTAATGCTTGAAGAAACAGACGTCGCATTTCGTCAAAAAAAATTAGCCCTTGATAAGAGAGTTGAGACAGAAGTAGCAAGAACCGAGGAGATTTTTGCAAGGGTTGGCGATATTGTCCGCGGTCTCAAACTTTGGGATGTCCTGTCTGAAGAAGAGTACGTGCGTTTAATTGAATACGATGTGCCGATTTTCTTTGAAGTTGAAACAGGAGCCGCCGCCATTCTTAACGCTATTAAATCAATAGATATCTCAAAACTTATTGGAGAACTTCGCGAGGAAGTTGAGAAGGCAGGAGGGCAAAAGCAGTTGAAGTTGCTCAAGCGCCAGCACTTGGTTGAGTCAATAAACAAGGCGGGTTTTAGTCCTTCCTCGCTCGTTCTTGAGGTTCTGCCGGTGCTTCCTCCGGATTTAAGACCTATGGTTCAGTTGAACGGAGGTCGATTTGCAACGTCTGACCTTAACGATCTTTATAGACGGGTTATAAATCGTAACAATCGTTTGAAGCATTTAATATCCCTTGGAGCGCCTGAAATAATTCTTCGCAATGAAAAAAGAATGCTCCAGGAGTCAGTTGATTACCTGATTGATACATCTATTCGAACCTCGCAGACCCAAAAGCAATTTAAATCGTTGTCGGATATCCTTAGGGGAAAACAGGGGAGATTTCGAAAGAATCTTCTTGGGAAAAGAGTTGACTATTCGGGCCGTTCAGTTATTATCGTTGGACCTGAATTGACTCTTAATCAGTGTGGACTTCCAAAAGAAATGGCGCTTGAATTATTCAAACCATTCGTCATCCGTGAAGTAATTGCGCGAGGCCTGACAACGCCGAATGTCAAGGCTGCAAAGCGTTTTATTGAGAGAAGGACGCCTGAAATTTTTGACATTCTGGAAGAGATAACGCGCAACCATCCGGTTCTTCTAAACCGCGCGCCGACTCTACACAAACTTGGAATTCAAGCATTTTATCCGGTTCTTGTTGAAGGATCCGCAATTAAGATTCATCCTTGCGTTTGCGCCGGTTACAACGCTGATTTTGACGGAGACCAGATGGCAATTCACATTCCTTTATCACAAAAGGCACAAGATGAGGCAATAACTCTCATGATGCCGGCGCACAACCTTCTAAAACCTGCAGACGGCGCGCCTATTACTCTTCCAAATAAAGAAATGGCTTTGGGGGTGTTTTATTTAACGTCAATTGATGAAAGGACGAGGCGTGAGAATCTCCCGATGTTTGCGGGTGAAATAGAGGCTCACTTAGCATTTTCGCTTAAAAAGATTGGTATTAGAGAGCCTATTATGGCTAAGATTGACGGTCGGTCGCTTGAGACGTCAATCGGGAGAATAATATTTAATGAAAAGCTACCCGCTCAAATGCGATTCGTAAACCAGGAAGTAAAAGCTTCGACTATAAAGGATTTGATCACGCGTGCAATGGTGGTATGTGAGGAGGAAGAGGTTGCAAACCTCATTGATAATATCAAGGAGGTAGGATTTTACGCGGCAACGATTTCAGGAATTTCAGTCTCAACGTTTGATTTGAAAAGGCTTCCGAATAAAGACGAATTGATTGATGAGGCGGAGAAAAAGATTGCCGAGATTGAAGCAGAATACCAAAATGGTCTTATTACACATTCTGAACAAAGACGCCTTTCAAATGATGTCTGGCTTGAAGCGACAGAGAAAATGGCGAATTTGACTTGGGAGCTGTTCGATAAAAATGACATCGTCCGCATAATCGCCGAATCAGGAGGAGCCAGAGCCGGAAAAGATCAGATAAAACAGCTCGCTGCGATGAGAGGATTAATATTCGATCCTCTCGGGCGCATCGTTGAACTTCCAATTAAGTCAAACTTCCGTGAAGGATTATCAATTTTTGAATACGTTAATTCGGCCCGTGGTTCAAGAAAAGGACTTACTGATTCGGCGCTCAAAACTGCAGACGCCGGATACTTGACGAGAAGGCTTGTTGATGTTGCGCACGATGTAATAATCAGGAAGGATGATTGTGGAGTTGAAGAAGGAATTACTGTTGCCATGGATCGCCGCGACAATGAATCTTATATGACAAGTATGCTTTTAGGACGCGTAGTTCTTAAGGATGTAGTAAGCAAAACGGATAAAAAAACACTCGTTAAAAAGGGAACGGAAATTAATTATAATGCTCTCGCAAAAATTATGAAAGACGAGTCAATTCCCGAGGCAATAGTTCGTTCTCCTCTATTTTGCCGTCTCAAGTATGGGGTTTGTGCAGCGTGTTACGGTTGGGATCTCTCAGCCTACAGCAGGGCTGATCACGGAACGCCTGTTGGAGTTATTGCGGCACAATCTATTGGAGAGCCCGGAACTCAGCTTACGATGCGGGTCAGGCATTTTGGAGGAGTCGTTATGTCTGATGTGACGCAGGGATTGCCAAGAGTCGAGGAGTTATTTGAAGTCCGTCGTCCAAAGGTCTTAGCACCAATTGCGGAGATCGGCGGAAAAGTTCAGGTCAACAAAGTCGAAGATGGCAACATAATTCGCGTAAGAAACGTTCGGGATAGAATAGTTGATGAAAGGGAATATTTTGTCCCGTTGACGTCAACACTTCTAGTTTCCGAGGGACAGACGGTTCTTGCGGGAACTCAGCTCTGTGAGGGTTATCTTGATCCTCGAGATATATTAAAAATCTCGGGCCTCAGATCCGCCCAACAATATTTGATAGAACAGGTTCAGGGTGTATATGAATCGCAGGGAATCGCAATCCACTACAAACATTTTGAAACTATAGTCCGTAAGATGTCAGATAAAGTCATGGTTGAAACACCGGGGGATACGGCTTTAATGCCGGGAGATTTGGTTTCAAAGCTAAGATTTGAAGAGGAAAACGCAAATATAATTTCTGAGGGTGGAGAGCCCTCATCGGCGCGTGAGATAATTCTCGGAATTACCAAGGCTTCGCTTGTCACAGATTCATGGTTGTCTGCGGCTTCATTCCAGGAGACAACCCAGGTTTTGACCGATGCGGCGCTTGAGGGACGGGTAGATAACTTGATAGGATTGAAAGAGAATGTAATTGTGGGGCGACTGATTCCGGTCCGTGAGGAATTTATTGAAGGGAATGTTCCGGAACAAAAACAAGAACAGGTTCAGCCAATTGCAAGTTAAAAATTTAAAGTGCAAAGTGCAAAATTACACATTCGAAAGTCTCAGTGCAAGCAGTTCAAATTTTAAAATTTTAAACTACTAACTGCAACTTTTAACTTCTAACTTTAAACTTTTAGCTAAATATAGTACAATACGCAATAATATATGCCGACACTTAATCAATTAATAAGAAAAAGGAGAAGAAAAAAATTAAAGAAAGTTAACGTAACGGGGTTACGGACTATTTTTAATGCAAAACTCAGAAAATACACGCAAGTTCCTTCACCCCAAAAACGCGGAGTAGTGACTTTAGTCCGTACTATGACTCCAAGAAAGCCAAATTCGGCGCTTCGTAAGGTTGCTCGCGTAAAGCTCTCGAATCGCGAGGAAGTCACGGCTTACATTCAGGGAGTGGGACACAATTTGGCCGAGCATGGAATAGTTTTGGTTCGCGGAGGCCGCGTCAAAGATTTGCCGGGAGTAAAATATCATTTGGTCCGCGGAAAATTTGATTTGGCAGGAGTTGAAGGAAGAAGAAGCTCACGGAGCCGCTACGGAACGAAGCGGCCAGGAGCAGCCGCCGCATAAAAGTTCGTCGTTAGTTCGTTCGTAGTTATTCGTAAACGAACTAACCAACTAACTAATAACGAATAACTAATAATATGGCAAGAGGTCGAAGTAAAATTAAAAAAAGACAAAAACAGGCGGACCCGGTTTATGGGAATATTCTTGTGGCGGCTTTTACCAATCGCTTGATGCGCGACGGCAAAAAAACAGTTGCCCAGAGAGTCATGTATGATGCATTCGAACTACTCAAGAAAGAGGGAGACCCGGTTAAATTATTTGAACAAGCAATTGAGACAGTCGGGCCAAAAGTTGAAGTTAAGGCTCGAAGGATTGGTGGGGCTGCATATCAGGTTCCGCAGGAGGTTCGGGGAGCCAGAAAAACAGCGCTTGCAATTCGCTGGATTCTGGAAGCCGCGAAAAAAAGGCCGACGGCAGAGCACAAATCTTTTGCGTCAAAGCTTGCAGCAGAACTATTAGATGCTACAAAAAATGCGGGTGAAGCAATAAGAAAACGCGACATCGCCCACCGCATGGCCGAAGCGAATAAGGCATTTGCGCACTTTCGATGGTAATGCCTTATGAAGTCCCGTCAATCGCTCTTCGAGCCGTGTTCGAATAGAACTGAAAAGGCGAGAAGTAAGATTGTTGGGGACAAATAAGGCCTTCGCCCACTTCCGCTGGTAGTTCCCCAAATAGTCCTATAATATTGACTTCCCGCTTACTTTTTGATAGAATTACCCTTCATGAGAAGTTTCGAACGTGAACAGATACTTAGGGAAACACTAGGATCTACTTCTTCAATTGATCTTCATTTGGCGACATATTTTCGAGTTAGAAAACCTTGGGTTGAGATCCAAGTTATTCTTGGACAAAATGGTTTGAGCGCTACAGCTTTCGATCCTATTATGACCCCTCCAGAAGTTGTTGAACAAATGTGGGAAGAAAGACATACAGACGAGACTGGTATATTCACATTCGAACCGGGCGTTTTAGTCTTGGGCCATACGCTCGAGAGCGTTAAAATTCCAGATGATGCCTTTTGGAGGATGAGACAATATTTTACTTCTGGTCAAACTAATGAAATACTTCCTCTTACGACTAATGTAGGAGCTCCGCTTCTTCATCCCGGATCGCAAGGGCCCCAAACATATGAAATCGTGAACGAAAGTAATTTGCCACTGAAAGTAAATATTTCTGATTTGGTATCTACCGCGGACGTATTCAAACTTTCTGCACCAAGTCTAATCGCGCAAAATAAAAGTCGGGGAACGTTTAGGGTTCAGACAACCGGCAAGATAGATTTGGGTATACCTCCTTTGGAAAGAACTGATCCCCAGAGTCTCTTACGCAGAATTTTCGAGTTTTAAAACTTCCGATTTTATCCCTCAGTTAAAATCTGGTCATTCAGCTGACCGATATTAAGATCACATGTGGTAAAATATATTTGTGGAAAATTTGAGGTGGTTTGGGCATGCAAGTTTCGCAATTATTGATGCTTCGAACGGCAATCGGATCTATTTTATTGATCCATTCGAACTCCCTGCGAATTTATCTGATAAAGCAGACCTGATTTTTGTAACACATGCACATTATGATCATTTGTCAGAAGGCGATATTAATCACATTTTAAAACCTGAAACTACGGTTATTGCAACTCCCGATTCGCTTTCAACTTTAAAAATCGCTTCCGAACAAGAGTTTACAATTGAACCAAATAAGGAGTACGAAGTTTCCGGAACAAAGTTTGAGACAATCCCGGCATATAATGTTGCGCCCGAACGTACGAAATTTCATCCTAAATCCAACAAGTGGGTCGGCTATATCCTGTTCGTAAACAACCAAAAGATTTACCATGCAGGGGATACGGATTTTATTCCGGAAATGCGAGATTTAGCTTCAAAAAACCTTGATATTGCGATGCTGCCAATTGGAGGGACTTACACAATGAACGTCTCTGAGGCAATAGAAGCGGCAAATGCGATAGGCGCAAAGATTACAATTCCCATGCACTACCGCCGCTTGCTCGGTGATAAATATAAAGAAGCAGAAGAAAAATTAAAATCCGGTGTTACAAATTCCAAAGTCGTAATTCTTGAAGAAGTTACTTAGGTTCGATTGAGAGGATTTTGTCACCCACCGCGATTGAATTTACCACATCCATTCCTGAAGAGACTTTCCCGAAGATTGTATAAGCGTGGGGAAGAGGGGTAGTTTGTTTTAATATAAAGAATTGGCTTCCATTGGTGTTGGGGCCGCGGTTGGCCATCGCAAGAACGCCTTCTATATATCCTGCTTTGTAGCTTGGAGTGTTGGGGTTTAATTCGTCTTCAAAAGTCGGTCCGTAAATTGAAACTCCGCCTGTTCCGTTTCCATTTGGGTCGCCTCCCTGAATTACCCAAGATTCGACTCTATGAAACGTTAGGTTATTGTAGTAGCCGCGTTTTGCGAGAGTCGCAAAATTTGTTACTGTTTTAGCCGCTTCTGAAGCATAAAGTTCTACCTCAATGTTTCCTTTTATAGTTTTTATCGTGGCCGAATTTGCAGTGATCCTGTCATTTTCAGGGACTGTCGGGACAGGAGTAGGTGTGTTGAGAATTGGTAAAGGTGTAGGACTGGGAGTTAGAAAATTATTTGCCTGAGGTGCGGTTTTTTGGTTTTGGTTGGTTAACATATAAATTCCAAAGATTGCGACTAAAACAATTACGCTGAAAATCACTGCCGCTTTCATCTTCTAGATTTTAAACAAATTAGATTGAAATTTCAAGAAGAAAATCGGTTTTCCCTAGGTGTCCTATCTAACCCACCTGGGGGGTGGATTTATAGCTACACCTAGGGAGTTTTGGCAGATTTAGTCAGTTGTTCAAGGCCGCGTTCGCCTAGCAAAAAGTCGTCTTCGATGCGGACGCCGCCGAATCCCGGGATATAAATTCCTGGCTCTATTGAAAAAACATTATTTCGAACAAGTTTATCCTTGGATTTTGGTGAGAGAGTCGGTTTTTCATGAACTTCGATGCCAATACCGTGGCCTAAGCCATGAGGAATCACTTCGAACTTTTTTGAAACGATATAATCGTTCGTGATTTCAGCAATGGTCGAACAACTAACATCTGGCAACTGACCACTGACAAATTCTGCAGCTTTTTGTTGTGCCATCCTGACTGTTTCGTATATTTCGTGAGCTTTACGTTTCGCGTTTTTCGTGAGTATAGTTCGCGTCATGTCAGAGCAATATCCATTCACTTTTGCGCCGAAATCAAGTAAGACTAGCTCGTCGCTTTTCTCCAGTCGCTTGTCGGAGGTTTTGTGATGAGGAATGGCGGAATTCGGACCGAAAGCAACTATCGAATCAAAAGCCAGTTCGCCTCCGTTTTCTTTTATAAAACTTTCGATTTTCCATGAAATTTCTCGTTCGGTGACGCCAGTTTTAATAAGCTTTCGAATAGTATCGAGCGCGCGATCTGTTAATTTGCATGCGGCTCGAATATTTTTGATTTCCTCTGCATCTTTTATAGATCGTAACTGTTCGACAATTGGTTCGGTTAAAACAAAATTTAGTCCTGTTTCTTTTTTGAATCTTTTGAGTTCTGCGACTGTAAAATTTTGTTCGATCCCAACCCTTTTAGCCTTTGATTTTTTGATATTTTTTAAAAGTTCAGTATGAAGGAAAATCCTTACACCTTTTGGAAGTTTGTTTTTTATACCATTGGAATATCTTGGGTCAGTAAAGAGATCAACGGTTTTGGCTGTGATAAATAGATAAGCGTGTCTTTCTTCAAGGGGAAAATAGTTGATGTCGGTCAAATAAAAAATATTCGCCGCAGATGAAACTATAAGAGCGTCAACTTTATTTTCCGCCAAACTTCTCCTAAGAGCTTTTAACTTTTGTTCAAACATGGGGAGAATTATAACATGTTAATTGATATTTTAGCTTACTACTGAGGTTCGCCGGTGAATTTTTGTTGGGGTTTGGGTGTACCAATTAATGCCCAGCCATTAACGCTTGAGCCAGAAATTCTATCTCTAGCCTTAACAACTCGAGTGTCCGTAAATCGTCCAATAAGTTGTCCGAACGAATTACTAGGGCCAGAAATAGGGTGCCCCATTGAAATGGTTTTTGCTTCTATTAACGCTTGACTATGCAGTCTCTTATAATCAGGATCTGAGTCTAATTTTTCGTCAAAAGATCCATCTCGTCCTGCAATTTTGTGAAGAGTTGTAGGTAAGCTCCTAGTATAAATTACGGTTTCTCCTTGGCCCAAATTATAAAGTTCTTCATCTGGAATTTCCGGTCCCAATAGTGCTTGCTCGTGCCCCATTGCCATATAATGTTATTTTATTGCTTACGTCTGAACAAGTCAACAAAATGTGTTCATGTTTACTCTGAGCACTTTTTTTGGTAAAATAGTCGCACGTTCGTCCGCCAGCTGGCGGATTCGGGCGGATTTTTTTATTTTATGGCTGAATCAAGAAATTATCCGTTAGATAAAATTCGCAATATTGGAATTATTGCGCATATTGACGCGGGGAAAACCACGACCTCCGAGCGCATTCTTTATTACACGGGAAAATCATACAAAATGGGGGAAGTTCATGAGGGTGCTGCTACCATGGACTGGATGGATCAGGAGCGCGAGCGAGGCATCACGATCGTCTCCGCTGCGACAACCACTTATTGGCGGGATTGCCGAATAAATATTATTGATACCCCGGGCCACGTTGATTTTACTGCTGAAGTTGAGAGGTCGCTAAGAGTTCTTGACGGTGCTGTCACTGTCCTTGATGCTGAGGAGGGAGTTCAATCGCAGTCTGAAACCGTTTGGCGGCAGGCTGATAAATATAAAGTTCCGCGAATTTGTTTCATTAATAAAATGGATAAACTCGGCGCCGACTTTGCAAAAACAATTCAGTCTATTGTTGACAAACTCGGAGCAAACCCTGTTGTTTTAGGTTTGCCAATCGGCCGCGAGCAGGATTTTGTTGGAATTTATCATGTTCTGGAACAAAAGTCATACATTTGGTCTGGTGAAGAATTGGGCGCAAAGTTCGACGTTCGCGATGAAATCCCGGCAGGAATGGAAGAAGAGGTTAAAAAATATCGCGAACAACTGGTTGAAAAAATTGCAGAAACTGATGACATTTTGCTAGATAAATATCTCAATGGGCAAGATATATCAAACGATGAATTAAAAAAGGCGCTTCGCGCGGCGGTAATTGCATATAAAGTAGTTCCCATTTTTGCGGGGTCTTCTCTTCGTAACAAAGGCGTTCAGCCGCTTCTTGACGCGGTTGCTGATTACCTTCCGTCGCCTTTTGATTTAAAAGAAGTAAAAGGTATAAATCCAAAAACCGGGGCCGAGGAGGTTCGCCAGCTCAATCCCGAGGAATCGTTCACAGGCTTCGCTTTTAAAGTTCAAATAGATCCGCACGTTGGAAAAATTACTTACATTCGGCTTTATTCAGGAAAGCTGCTGTCGGGTTCTTATGCTTATAATTCTACAAAAGAAATTAGAGAGCGCGTTGGCCGCTTGCTTTTAATGCATGCCAATAATAGAGAAGAAATTAAGGAAGCGTATGCCGGAGAAATAGTCGCGGTTGTGGGTTTAAAAGATACATCAACGGGGGATACATTGTGCGATGAAACAAAGCCCATAATTCTTGAGAAGATTACTTTCCCCGAGCCTGTTATTTCACTAGCGATTGAACCTAAGACAAAGAGCGATCAGGAAAAATTAGGGTTGTCTCTCAAAAAATTAATGGATGAGGATCCGACGTTTTCTGTCAAAACGGATCACGAAACCGGGCAAACCATTATTTCAGGGGTTGGAGAGTTACAGCTTGAAGTTAAGGTAGAAACCATGAAGCGTGAGTTTGGCGTTCAGGCAAATGTTGGAGCGCCTCAGGTTGCTTACAAAGAAACAGTAGGACTCGAGGCAAAGGGCGAAGGAAAATATATTCGTCAGACTGGAGGCCACGGACAATATGGACATTGCTTGCTTAAGATCGAACCACTAGGCCGTGGAGAGGGGTTTGAGTTTGTCAACGCGATTAAAGGAGGGGCGATTCCGTCTGAGTTTATTCCTTCTGTTGAAAAAGGGGTCCGCGAAACTCTTGAAAATGGGGTTTTGCTTGGATATCCAATAGTAGACCTTAAGGTTACGCTTTATGATGGGACGTACCACGATGTTGACTCGTCTGATATTGCGTTTAAAATTGCCGGGTCTATGGCTTTTCAAACAGCGGCAAAAAAGGCGGGTTTGAAATTGCTTGAGCCAATCATGAAAGTTGAAGTCACAACGCCAGAAGAATTTATGGGGACAATAATCGGAGATTTATCTTCAAAAAGAGCACAAATTGTCGGATCGGAAGAGAGAGGAAACGTTCGTATCATTTTGGCGAATGCGCCACTGGCCGAACTTTCAGGATACGCAACGACTTTGCGGTCTATGTCTCAGGGCCGCGCGATTCCTTACGTTGAGCCATCTCACTACGAAGAGGTTCCCCAACAAATCGTGCAAGCCATGCTTGCCAAATCCACCTTCACAGGAAGAATGAGCGCCCAATAATCTGGTAAAATAAGCTTATGCAAGTAACTTTTTATGGGACCGGGTCGGGAATTCCCACACCAAAATCTTTAAATAAGCCGCTTCGTTCTTATGCCGGATGGTATATTGAGGCAGGTTCGGATTCTTTGTTATTTGATATCGGAGTAGGATCAAACCATAAAATGCTTCTTTCGGGAATTGATTTATTACTGAATCCGACGCACGTTTTCCTCACTCATCATCATCTTGATCATACATCGGATATATTTCAATTAATAATCGGGAGAAGTCATGCATTAAAATACCGAAAAGACAAAGTAAATAAACTAGTTGTAGCTGCGCCCACCAGCTTTGTTAAGATACTACAAAGTATGCTTAAGATATATGGCGGAACAGAATTTCAGGTCGAAGAGAATTTTGAGATAAAAGATTCCTCAAATAATTTTATTTATAAAACCGACAAATTCGAGGTCACTTCTTCTCCGATTAAACACACGGAAGACAGCGTTTGTTATAAGCTAAAAATGGGAAATAAATCGATAGTTTATTCAGGGGATATGGGATACGATGAACGTATTGCAGAATTAGGAAGAGATGCGGATCTTGCAATACTTGAGTGTTCATATCCCAATAAAGAATCACTTACAGGCAATCATCTTTGTCCAGATGATATTGGTAAGCTTGCAAAACTTGGGAATTTTAAAAAAGTAGTTTTGACTCATATGTTTCCCGATTGCGAGGGGCGGGAGGATGAAATTATTCGCACGATTAAAAATATTGCTGATGTTGATGTTATTGTAGGATATGACCTCTTAAAACTCGAAATTTAGTCTTTCTCTGCTATAATTTAATCTATGCCTAGGGTTAAGTTGTCTGAATTTAGGGCGAAGACGATTGTTAATAATCATTTAAAAACTTCGTATACCGGTTTTCCTTTTGATGCGGAGCGCGATCACGTTTCAAAACTTGATGAAAGCGTTAGGCCGGGCGTCCGTTATGTTGTAAAAGTTGATCAAGGAGTAAAAAAAAGATTCAAGCAGGGTTTGATTAAGCTTGATTTATCAAGCGTCAATGAAGTAACCGATGCAATTTCCGAACTCCGAAAAAAAGGGTTCTCCCATTTTCTTGTCGAGGAACTTGTTCCACATGAAGCGCAGGATGAAAGATATTTGGCGCTTGAGCGAACAGGCTTGGGGACTCTAATTTATTACTCCCAAAAAGGCGGTGTTGATATCGAATCTTACGAATCTGAAGTTCGGAAAGAATTGGTTCGGGATATTGAGGATTTAAAAAAAGTTGCAGGAGAACTTGGTTTGGATCCGAGTTATCTTGAGAAACTCGTTGAAGTATTTGACACGAATTATTTTTCATTTCTTGAAATAAATCCTCTTGTAATTTCTTTCAAAAATCCTTACATGTTGGATATTGCGTCAGAAGTTGATTCCGCCGCTGAATTTTTTGTAGACAATTGGAGTTCACACGACTTTCGAGAGGCGAACTCAAGTAAAACCGAGGAAGAGAAAAATATCGTAAAACTTTCGGAAAAGTCGCAGGCCTCGTTCAAATTGGTAGTTCTTAATCCTGAGGCTCGGATCTTCATGTTGTTGTCAGGTGGCGGCGCAAGCATAGTTTTGGCTGATGAAGTTCATAATCTTGGTCACGGAAAAGAACTCGCAAATTACGGCGAATATTCCGGAAATCCGAATGAGGAGGAGACTTTAATTTATACAAAAAATATCCTGAGTCTATTGTTAAAATCAAAAGCTTCGAACAAAGTTTTAATTATTGGCGGAGGAGTCGCAAATTTCACTGATGTAAGAATAACTTTTCGGGGAGTAATAAAAGCATTAGAAGAAGTTTCCGAGGAATTAAAAAAACAGGGTGTCGGAATTTATGTTCGTCGGGGCGGCCCGCACCAGGAAGAAGGGCTGGCAATGATGCGCGAATTTATGGAAAAAGAAGGAATTGAAGGCGAAGTACATGGACCGAAGTTGGTATTGACGGACATAGTTAGTAAAGCAATTAAGGATCTATGATGTAGGATGTATGATCTAGGAAATTTCATACATCTTAAATCTTACATCTTGCATTCAAAAATATGTTAGACATAGGAAAAGTCAGAAAATCGGAAACAAATATTTTGGCGATAGGTTCGTATCCTACAATAATCCAATCAATTCTCGACTTTGATTATTATTCTAAAAAAAGTTCGCCTTCTATAAAGGCAATAATTGCATCGGGAAGAAAATTCGAACGTTACTTTTTTGGAAGACGGGAAATTTTAATTCCTGTTGCAGATTCGATCGATAAAATTTCAGAAGAGAATCGCCGTTCGATTTCCTATTTTCTAAACCTAAGTTCGGGAAGACGAGTTTTAACATCTTCTATTGAGGCGATTGATAGTTTGTCTAATCTTGTTGGAGGAGTTGTATTCGCCGAGAACGTTCCTGAAAAACACGCTTTGGAACTCGCAGAGTTCGCAAAAGATAAGGAAGTATTTGTAATCGGTCCTGCAAGCGTGGGACTGCTTATTCCAAAAGTTTTAAAACTCGGGGCGATTGGTGGGGTTGATCACAAACAAATTATTACGGCAAAATTGTTTGATGCGGGTTCGGTCGCGGTTTTGTCAGCATCAGGCGGAATGACGAATGAGATTATCAACATTGTCACATCGAGCGGTTTGCGGTTATCTTTTTCGCTTTCATTCGGCGGAGACCGTTTCCCGGTGACTGCTCCCAAGGACGCGTTTGAAGCTGCCGAAAAAGATGATGAAACTAAAACTATAGTTTATTTTGGAGAACTCGGGGGGACAGACGAATATGATCTTGTCGAGATGCTTCAGACAAAGAAGATCACAAAACAAGTAATTTGCTATATTGCGGGGACCGTTGCCGAGATGTTTCCAACTTCTCCTCAATTTGGGCACGCAAAGGCAATGGCCGCGACAGATCGAGAGACTGCTCGTGCCAAACGCGATGCGTTAAAAACTGCAGGGGCGCACGTTGCCGGGAGTTTTGGAGAGTTTGTAGAAATGATAAAGGGGATATCGGGAGAAAGTTCGAAACATGGTGAAAATAATGATAGAATAGAACCTATGGGTGATAGAAAACACGCGCTGATTGCGACGAGTATTTCAAAAGATGAAGATGGGCAAGTAAAAATTTTAGGCGAAGACTTGCTCGAATTTGCCAAGAATCATTCGTTCGGATACATTGCCGCCTCTATGTTTCTAGGCAAAACAATAAAATCAAAGGAACTCGAAGAATTCGTAAACTTTGTTTTAAAACTTTTAGTTGATCACGGACCTTATGTTTCAGGAGCTGTTACCACTATTATAACCTCTCGCGCCGGCCGCGATTTAGTCTCATCTCTTGCTTCAGGAATCTTGACAATTGGCCCACGATTTGGGGGCGCAATAAATTCCGCAGCGCAAAACTTTATTGAAGGAGCAGAATCTGGAAAATCAGCCTCAGATTTTGTCGAAGACTTCGCCTCGCAAAAAAAATATATTGCAGGAATTGGGCATAGAAAATACAGAGTCGACATGCCGGATCCAAGAGTTGGTGAGATTTTAAAACATACAGAAGGATTGGACGCGAAATTTACAAATTTTGCTCGCGAAGTAGAAAAAGTAACGGTTGCAAAAAAAGGGAATTTGATTCTCAATGTTGACGGCGCGATTGCTGCGGTAATGCTGGATATCTTGGCTGAAAAAGAAGGATTTACTCCCGAAGATTTGAGGGAACTTGCCGAAATAGAGTTCTTTAACGCAATATTCGTCGCATCTCGTTCGATAGGATTTATTTCTCACTTTCTCGATCAAAAAAGGCTCGACGAGGGCATTTTCCGCCTCGAAGAGGAAGACGTGGCCGATGCTTCCCAGAAGTAATCCCTCAAAGTTGATATAATGATCGCATGAAAGTATATCCGGATTTCGATTTGAAGGAGATTTTGTGGTATAGAATTGGAGGGAAAGCGCGGTTTTTGATTGATGTTGGAAATAAGGAAGATGTTAAAAAGGCGTTCGAATTCTTAAAAAAAGAGAAAATCAAGAAATATTTTTTTCTTGGACTTGGCTCGAACCTTATTTTTACAGAACAATATTTTGACGGGGCTGTTGTTCGTTCCATTTCCGGTTCGGATTCCATTCGTTTAGTTCGTCCTCACATCGTTGAAGCAGATGCCGGCGCAGTTCTTGACGATGTTATTAAGTTTGCGTTCGAACACAATCTAGTGGGTCTTGAATGGGCGGGGGGATTGCCAGGAGACATTGGCGCTGCAATTCGCGGAAATGTCGGAGCTTTTGGGAGCGAGATAAAAGATACAGTACGCGAGGCAGAAGTGTTTGAAATTATAAACGGGAAACCACGTTTTAGAATCCTCAAAAGATTCGAATTAAAATTTTCATACAGAAGTTCGATTGTCAAAAAAAATAAGCTCGGTGTTGTTCGTGTCCAATTTCGATTAACTCCTGCCGACGCGGTGAACCTTCAACGTGCAAGACAAACCTACCTTAATAATACAGAATATCGCAAAATCCGCCATCCTTTGGAATTTCCTAATTGCGGGAGCGTATTCAAAAACATTACGGATCCTGAACACGTTAAAAAAGTTCTTGAAGTGTTTCCGGATTTGGAAGAAAAAATAGCACGCGATTGGCATGGCAAAGTCGCAATGGGATATCTGATTAAGCGTTTAGATTTAGCCGAATATCAAGTTGGAAAGGCTATGATTAGTCCAAAACATTGCAATTTTATTGTAAATTTAGGAAACGCAAAAACAACAGATGTTTTGTCGATAATAAAAGTAATTCAGGATAAATTCGCCGAGACATTTGATTTTATACCAGAAGTTGAGGTTGAGATAGTCCAATGAAAAAAGGAATTGATTATGTTGGTGTTGGAGTTGGTGCGGTTGTAATCAATCGCAAAGGAAAATATTTTTTGACAAAAAGAGGCAAACGCGCAAGAAATGAAGTTGGAAAGTGGGAATTCCCAGGTGGGGGCTTAGAATACGGAGATACTCTAAAAGACACAGTAATCCGTGAAATCAAAGAGGAATTTGGATTCGAGATAGAGCCGTATGAGCAACTTCCGGCTTGCGATCACAGAATTCCAAATGAAAAACAACATTGGATTGCTATCGCATTTCTGTCTCGAATAAAGCGCGGTAAACCGAAAATTCTAGAACCTGAAAAGTGCGATGAAATCGGCTGGTTTACACTTGATGAAATCGGGAAAATGGAATTGTCAATTCCTACCAGGTTTCATCTTGGAAACATTCTGAAAAGAAAATAATTTTTTGACATTTTAACCTCATTTTTGATACGATAAATTACCTCAGAATAGGCAACTCTTCTGATATTTTTCAATGGAGGTCTTGTATTTCAATTTTAAATGGATGGCATTCAATATCTTCTTAGCCTGCATCCCCGTAATTTTGGCACAAATTGTATTTACAAAAAGATTTACGCCGATAAAATTAGTAGGGAGTTTTATCTGGTTTATTTTTCTTCCTAATACCATTTACCTTGTGACAGATATTGTCAACTTAGTTTCTGACGCCAGAGCAATAAGCGGAACGTATCTGATTGCGGATGCAGCTCTTTTTATTTCTTTAATTCCCGTAGGAATTATAACTCTCGTTTTATCAGTATCTCCCTTTGAGAAACTATTTGTTAAAAATAAAAACAGCATGTTACTATTCGTTCTTAATCTATTCATTGGGTTCGGGCTGGTTCTCGGAAGAGTCCAAAGAGTGAATTCTTGGGAGATATTAACAAACATACAAAATGTTATTTCAAATAGTTTGGTTATTTTAAAGTCTGCAGAGCTTTTGTTTGTTGTTGTGCTTTTTGCTCTTCTTTCACAGGTTATTTATATAAAATTCAGGAAAACTGTTCTGAATGTTATTAAATAATCTATTTTGGAATATTGACGAGGCTAGCCCATAAAATCCTTGCTGCATAAGTTCTAAAAGGAATCCATTTTTTTGATAATTTTTCCATTTGTTTGATTGTTGGTTTGTTTTTAAGTTTATAAACTTTTTTGATTGCATTCTGCAAACCCAGATCACCAAATGAGAAAACATCAGTCCGCCCCAGAGAAAACATTAAAAACATTTCAACTGTCCATCGTCCGATGCCCCTAATTTTTATTAATTCTTCGATTATGATGTCTGTTTCTAGTTCGTGAATCTTTGAAAGTTCCAGTTCGCCATTTAAAACTTTCCGTCCTAAATCTTTCAGATAAGAAATTTTTTGGTAAGAAATTCCTGCGGCTCGTAATTTTTCACCGGAGATTTTTACAAGACCCGCGGGTGTTATTTTTTTGTTTTCGAACAACTGTTCTAATCTCCCAAAAATCGTACTTGCAGCTTTTACAGAAAGTTGTTGTCCTATTATTGATCGAGTCAATCGAAGAAATGGGCTTGGGTGAACTTCAAGTTCGAATGGTTCAATCTTCAAAGAAACTTCAAAAAGAGTAGGATCAGCGGTTCTAAAATGGGCAAGAGCTTTCTTATACACGATTACTTTCCGACGATAACGATTGCTTGGAAACTTGATCCACCGGTAAGATCGGCTGAGGCCGTCCCGATTGTGTAATCCCCTGATAGATCCTTCTTCAAAAGCGCGAGATAATCGCTTTTTTCACTTGTTACCTGAATTACTGTTTTATCATAGTTAAAATTGTCAGCATTACTCGTTTCAGTTACGTTGTATCCGAGTCCTTCAAGTAAATCCGCCGCCTTTTTGCTGGCGCCCGCTGTTCCATTGCCGTTTAGGACGTGGATTGAGAGTTTTGAGCGGTCTAGGCCGCTCGCTTTATCAATAGGATTAACAGACGGTTTTGGGGTGGCAGTGGGTTTTTCCGTTGGAGTAGGTGTTCCACTCACCGTCGGAGTAGGAGTATCGGTTGGCAGAACTTCTTGAGTTGGTGTTGGTGTGATTTCAGTTTTCTTACTTCCTCCGCTTGCGAATTTAAATACGCCAAGGATCACAAGAACCAGAACGACTATAATTACGATGACGGTTATATATCTTTTCGCAGGAGAATTAGGTCCGGTACGTCCTAGCCGACTCTCAAAATTGGGCGGGGTTTGAAATATCTCTTCTTTTTCCTCTTCTTCCATTGCCACTATAATATCACTAAATTTTAATTTTGCAAGTATTAGTAAGCTATTCGCTAATTTGCGGCTTTAATCTGGACTAATTGAAAAAAGTTCCCGTCAGGGTCAACAAAAGTAGCTATATATCAATACCCTTCAAGATGATATGTATCCTGTTGTACTTTCACTTTCTCTTTTTTAAGACGAGCTGCCTCTTTTTCTATATCGCCAACCTCAAAATTTATGATTAGTCGCTCTGGATTTTTATTCGCACCAATAACTTTCGAGTGGTCGTTGATATAAAAACCCGCGCCATTCATTTCGAAAGCGAATCCCTTTTCGTTTGCTTCGCCCATCTCATACTCCATAGTTTGTTTGAGTCCGACAACCTCGCGGTAAAATTTTGCGAGCTTTGTTGCATTTGCGCTTCCAAGTAAAATACCTTCAATTCCTTTTATCATTTATTTATTTCACCACCTTTTTTAGAAATTCTTAACGAACTTTGTGAGTTGTAGAATTTCTTAATCCGCCAAAATGAATTTTCGACTGCGTGGACGTAGACCACGAGGCGAACATGAATGTCGGCGGACAATTGAACTACCCAATATTATATAATTAAACAACAAATGGCAATACTCCTTTTTTTCGCATTTCTTTCCGGTCTTGTCACAATTGCCGCTCCTTGCATTTGGCCTCTCTTGCCAATAGTCTTGTCTGCCAGCTCGATTTCCGGCGATCATAGGAGACCGTTAGGTTTGACTATAGGAATTTTACTTTCTTTTGGAATTGTCACCCTCTCAATCTCATATTTGGTTAAACTATTTGGTTTTGATGCGAACATTTTAAGAATAATTGCAGTCATTGTTCTATTATTTTTAGGACTTACAATGGTTGTTCCGCCTTTGACGAGAATTGTTGAAGGGTTTGTCTCAAGATTTGCAGGGAGATTTGGAACGCAAAATACTCACGGAGGTTTTTGGCATGGGTTTCTCGCGGGCTTGGCGCTCGGAATTGTCTGGGCTCCGTGTGCCGGGCCGATTTTGGCAACAATCGCAACATTATCTGCAACGCGCGCCGTCGGGTTTAACATAATTCTTGTAACAATCGCTTACTTGATTGGCATTGGGATTCCGCTCTTTATTTTTTCTTATGCCGGGCAACGAATGGTTCAAAAAAGTAGAATTTCCAATAAATACACAGGTATTGTCCAAAAAGTGTTTGGAGTCGTTATTATTTTAACGGCGCTTTTAATTTTTACAAATTACGACAAAGTCTTGGAGGCGAGTCTTTTAAATGCAGTTCCATCTTATTCGAATTTCATAAATAATTTAGAAGGAAATAGTGCCGTCACGCGCGAACTGCAGTCAATCAAAGGAGGTCAGAAAAGTTCAAATGGTCAGATATCGAACTCGGATTTATTTAACACAAATTATCCTGCCCCCGAGTTCGTCGGAATTACAAAATGGTTAAATCTCCCCGCCGGCCAAAGTTCGCTTTCGATAAGAAATCTCCGTGGAAAAGTAGTTTTGATTGATTTCTGGACCTATACTTGCATCAATTGTATTCGGACGCTGCCGTTTGTAACTTCCTGGTATGACAAATATAAAGACGATGGATTCGTTGTCATTGGAGTTCATACGCCCGAGTTTGAATTCGAACACGATACAAACAATGTTGCCGCCGCGATTAAGCAATATAATATTCACTATCCTGTTGCGCAGGACAATAATTATGCAACCTGGACTGCGTATAGCAATCAATACTGGCCGGCAGAATATTTAATTGATAAGAATGGAAATGTAAGACGTACTCATTTTGGGGAAGGAGAATACGACAAAGGTGAAGAGGCGATTCGGGAACTGTTGAAAGAGTCGGGCGCAAGCGTTTCGGGTCAACTGTTAAACATGCCGGACCAAACGCCGCACGGTCCGATTTCTCCTGAAACATACGTTGGAACAAAACGGATGCAATATTATTATCCGAATGGTTCGGTTAGTGACGGCGATTATAAAAACTTAAAAACAAATCCTAACATTCCCGTTAATTCTTTTGATTTTGGCGGCGACTGGAATGTGCAAGGTGAATATTCTCAAACAGGATCAAATTCTGTACTCGAATATAATTTTTATGCAAATAAAGTATATTTGGTTATGAAATCAGACAATGGGAATATCAAGGCAGTTAGAATTTTCGTCGACGGAAAACCTATGGATGTATCAAACGCAGGTGCCGACGTAGAGAGTGGAAATGTTATTGTCGATTCCGATAGACTTTACAACCTCATCGACTTAAAAGGTAATCCAGGGCAGCATTTGCTAAGGATAGAATTAGCACCCGGCATCCAAGTGTTTGCTTTTACTTTTGGATGAGCTTCATTACTTCGCGCATGAAGGCGGGGAGGTCCATGGGGTAGCGTGAGGTAACTAAATTTCCATCGGCTACAACATCTTTATCTTCCCAAAGGCCGCCGGCTTTTTTGACGCTTTCCGGGACGCCGTCATGCCAGTAGGATGTCAAATGTCTTCCTTTGACGACATCTGCATCAGCCAAAAGCCATGGGCCGTGACAAATTGAGGCGACGGGTTTATTTTTTGCAAAAAAAGATTTTGCGATTTCCTGCGCTTTTTTAATTTTGCGAACAACAGATGGAGCACCGTCAGGTGAACCTCCCGGAATGATTAACAGATCGTATTTATCAGGGTCGACTTTGTCAATTGTTAAATCAGGCCCAATCGAATATCCGTTTTCGCCTGTTAGTTCCTCAACTTTGGGTGCTGCGATGTCTACTTTCCACCCCGCTTCTGTTAGGCGAAACCATGGATAAAAAAGCTCCATGTCTTCAAATTTATCCGCAGTCAAAATAATTGCCTTTTTTGTCTTTGCCATGCTTGAAGTTTAACATTCACTCAAACCCTTGTCCAGTAGGTGTTTGAATAACCTAATTTCCCACTTGACCTAGCATCGAAAATATTGTATTATCTATCACACACCTAAATCGGGGTGTTTTATTTTTGACAAAATCATATGGCTGATAAAAAGTTCGAACGCAACAAACCACACGTAAATATTGGTACCATTGGCCATGTTGACCATGGAAAAACCACGTTGACCTCTGCTATTACTATGGTTTTGGCCAAAAAAGGATTCGCCGAGGCTAAAAAGTACGAAGATATTGATAATGCTCCTGAGGAAAAAGCCCGTGGAGTCACCATTAACATTTCTCACCAAGAATACGAGACAGAGAAAAGACATTACGCCCATATTGATGCTCCGGGACACGCAGATTATGTCAAAAACATGATCACTGGTGCGGCTCAAATGGACGGCGCAATTTTGGTAGTCTCAGCAGCTGATGGTCCAATGCCTCAAACTCGAGAGCACATTCTTTTAGCCCGCCAAGTAGGCGTTCCGGCAATTGTAGTTTTTCTTAACAAAATTGACATGGTCTCAGACCCGGAGCTCATCGAACTTGTTGAAATGGAAGTCCGCGAACTTTTGACAAAATACCAATATCCGGGTGCGGATATACCAATCGTTAAGGGTTCGGCTCTCAAAGCTACAGAGGGAGATCCTGAGGCCGAGAAGGCAATTCTTGAACTCATGGATAAAGTTGATGAATACATTCCCACACCTGTTCGCGACATCGAAAAACCTTTCTTAATGCCGGTTGAAGACGTCTTTTCAATTAAAGGACGTGGAACAGTTGTAACAGGACGCGTCGAGCGCGGAATAACAAAAGTCAATGACACGATTGAGATTGTCGGGATCAAACCAACAAAATCAACGGTTATTACGGGAATTGAAATGTTCCGTAAGAGTCTCGATGACGCGCAAGCCGGAGACAATGCTGGCTTACTTCTTCGCGGAGTTGAAAAAAGTGATATTGAACGCGGACAAGTTATTGCAAAACCGGGCTCAATTACCCCACACACAGAATTTGACGCAGAAGTTTATGTCCTAACCAAAGAAGAGGGTGGACGCCACACACCATTCTTTAAAGGATATCGCCCACAATTTTATATCAGAACAACTGATGTAACTGGTGAAATAATCTTAGCCGAAGGTGTAGAAATGGTAATGCCGGGTGACAACACAAAAATGTCTGCAAAACTTATTGTTCCAATTGCACTTGAAGAGGGAATGAGATTTGCTATACGCGAGGGTGGAAAAACAGTAGGCGCAGGCGTAATAATCAAAGTGACCAAATAATATTTGGTCATCCCGAACTTGATCCGGGATCCAGTTTATTTTTAATCTGGATTCCCGCTTTCGCGGGAACAAGCAATTTAACAATACGAGTTTGAGATTTATAATAAGCCTACTGTTTAGTAGGCTTTTTTTGTTTTAAAAAACTAATATGGCGGCGAAAGGTAGAATCAGAGTTCGTTTAAAATCATACGATTCAAGGATAATTGACAGCACTTGTCAGCAAATTCTTGATACTGCAATAAGAACAGGCGCGAAAATCGCGGGCCCAATTCCTCTGCCTTCAAAAAGGACCGTATTTGCGGTAAATAAAGCTCCTTTCATAGATAAAGACGCGCGCGAGCATTTTCAGCTAAAGACTCACAAAAGATTAATCGACATTCTCAATCCAACCGAAAAAACCATCGAATCGTTGATACACTTAGATCTTCCGGCCGGAGTTGATGTAGAAATTAAGATGTAATATCTTGCAGTATTATGAAGTATCTTGCAATATCTTGCAGGATTATGCTAAAGTAGGCTGTGGTAAAAGACTACCTTTATCAAAAAAATCCCAAAATTAGCTCGCTAACTACTCAAATAAATACCTATCGAGATTTGTTCGACAAGCTTCCAAAACAGCCTCAAATTCAAGAAAATTTACTTCGCCGTTCGACCCTCAGAAGCGCTTTATATTCCGCTCGAATCGAGGGAAATCCTCTCGAGTTGAGCGATATCGAATCAAATTTTGTCCGCAAAGATGAAAAAAAGGAAATTTTCCAAATTTATGAAGCTATGAAATTCGCCCATTCATTTCGCAGCAAGGCCACAAAGGAACTGATCCTTAAATTGCATGAGATTGCGATGGATGGGTTGACAAGCGAGTTAGGCAGATTCCGAAGCGAACCATCCGCCATTTACAACAGCGCCGGGATTGCAGTTTACATTGCGCCACCGGCCCAAAATGTGGGTGGACTTATTTCTGAACTTATTAATTATATTAATCTTGGCGAACACGAAATTTGCAGGGCGGCTGTTGCACATTTTGCGTTTGAAAAAATACACCCCTTTTTAGATGGAAATGGCCGCGTCGGCCGCATTCTTTTAAGTTGGCATCTTGCGCGGCTCGGATATGAATTTATTTGGTTTTCATCATTTGAGGAATATATCGAAAAAAATCGTTCAGATTACTATTCGGTTTTATCAATTCAAAAGAAAGACATAGCAGAGTTTGTCGAATTTATTTTAGAAGCTGTTGCCTCGAGTTCCGAAAAAATCATTTTAGATATTCAAGCGCAAAAAGAAGAAAAGATCGAGGATTTTCTTCTTCCAAGACGAGCGGAAATACTCGCAATCATTCGCGAACATCAAACTGTGACATTCGATCAGGTCAGAAGGCGCTTTCTAGCAATTTCCACGCGTTCGCTTCATAACGACTTACAGGATTTGGTTCGCAAAGGTTTAATTCGAAAATTGGGGATAACGCGCTCGGCAGTCTATGCTCCAAAATAGCTAGGATGGTAATTCCAGCTCGATTTGGATGTGTTTGACTGTCGGGATTTCGGCCTTAATTTTTTCCTTTATATCGTCGATTAATCTTGCAATTTCATGAGTCGTGAGCCCGCGCTTCATAGTAATGTCCATGTTGACGAGAAGGCGTTCGGATCCTATGTGCATTGTTTTTACATCGAGAACCTCGCGGACCTCGGGAATCGTTTTTGAAATCTCTCTGATTTTGCTTAGCGTTTCAGAGGACGCGCTTTTGCCAATCAAAAGATCACGGATTCCAAGAATCAAAAGTACGCCAAGAACGATAAGAATTAATCCGACAGATATTGCTCCTAGTCCATCAAATCTATGGTCTCCGGTTAGTTGATAAATAAGAAGCGCAAAAAATCCAATAAGTGATGCTATGGTGCCTACTAAATCAAGAACAAAGGTGGTTTTGGTTTCTATAAGCGATGACCGCAAAAATGCAGTAACCATGTTTTTGGTGTGGGTTTTCCCAAGCAGCCTCTTGTAGCTTAAGAAGAAAGAGTAGGCATTTGTTCCGGCAGTAAATAGTAGTACGGCGTACGCCAGATTTAAATCCTTGAGCTGCCGAGGATGCAAAAAGCGATCCCATCCAAAATAGATTGATAAGGTTGCCGTGACGCAAAGTATGACAACGGCTGAAATAAACGCCCAGAAATAAAGCTCTTTGCCGTACCCAAAAGGGAATTTTTTGTTTGCTCGTGTCTCAGCGCGCACAGACCCAAATACTAAAGCTCCTGATGCTACAAAATCAGAAACGCCCTCAAGAACTTGCGAAAGCATGACGACGCTTCCCGAGAGAATTGCAACTACGAGGCTTAATAGAATATCTGAAATGTCTACCAAGAAAGAAGTAAGAACAACTCTTCGGACCGAAGGTAGAGTAGTCTTTTTCTGTGGGCTTCCTAAATCTTCCATGAAGATTATTATAGCAAATATTGAACAATTTACATGTTGCAGTTCAGCCTTGCAAACGAGCGCGGAACTGTGTATAATCTTTTCTTACATGTCCAAACTATTGATGTTGTCTTTAGTTACATGATTCGAGTTCAATCCCTGGGACGTGAGGAACGGCTCGATGAGCCGTTTTTTTTTGGTTTTTTTTATGCAAGCACTTATTGGAAGAAAAGTTGATCAGACACAAGGATTCTTGGAAAACGGGACACGCGTTCCTCTTTCAGTAATTTCCGTGGGTGGAAATGTGGTTGCGCAGGTTAAAACTTCCGACCACGAAGGCTATAACTCAATCCAGCTTGGATTTGGGTTACAAAAGAAGCCTAATAAACCCATCGCAGGACACATAAAAAAAGCGGGGCTAGAAGAAAATGCGCCTCGCTTTTTTCGTGAAATAAGGGTAGATGAAGGTTCAGATTTGGTCGTGGGCGCAGCAGTTTCGGTTGGGGAAATTTTTGAGCCGGGTGACGTTGTGGATGTAATTGGAACTTCAAAAGGAAAAGGATTTGCAGGAGTTGTTAAGAGGTATAGATTCCACGGAGGTCCAAAAACTCACGGACAGTCAGACCGACATCGTGCTCGTGGGTCAAGCGGATCAGGTACAACTCCGGGACGCGTTTATCGCGGTACAAAAATGGCAGGAAGAATGGGAGACGCGAAGGTCACGGTCAAGAATTTGGAAGTATTAGATATTGACGGCGATACGCTTTTTGTCAAAGGACTTATTCCTGGGGCAAAAGGTTCGATTGTGGTCGTCAGAAAAGTTGGGAAAAATAAGAAATTTATGCCGTTATGGTCCGAAGACGGAGGACAGAAGACAGAAACGACAGAGGTACAAACACCAATTGTCGAAGAGACTCAGAAACCTGAGACGTCAGTTGAAACGGCATCGGAGGAAAGTTCGAACGAAATAGAAAATACGGAAACACCTGCTGAAAATACTGGAAATGAAGTAAAAGAGGAGGAAAATGCCAGTTAAAAAAGTTGACAATTCAAAAGTTTCCGCCAAAGGCGGATCGGCCTCTAGCCGAAAAAGTTTGGTTCGGGAAAGTAAATTTTCTGTGCCGATTTATGGTTTGGCCGGAATAAAGAAGGGAATGGTTACACTGCCAAAGGAAGTTTTTGGTGGGAAAGTAAACGACAAATTGATGGCACAGGCAGTGCGTGTTTATCTCACAAACCAAAGACAGGGGACTGCGTCGACAAAAACTCGGGGCGAGGTACGTGGTTCGACTCGCAAAATTTACAGACAAAAAGGTACAGGACGGGCAAGACACGGAGCAATTACTGCTCCAATTTTTGTTGGCGGAGGAATAGCATTTGGGCCGCGCCCGCGAAAATTCGAATTAAAAATGTCAAAGCAGATGCGAAGAAAAGCATTATTAAGTGCGTTATCTCAAAAACTTTCAGAGGACAAAGTCCGCCTAGTAGATTTAAATGGAGCGTCTGGTAAAACAAAGGAAATGTATAAGATGTTGAAAGCGCTTGAATTGATAAATAAAGAAGGAGAGGGGAAAGTTTTATTTATTGCAAGTGCCGCTGAAGCAAAAAGGGGCAGCAGAAATATAGAATCGGTTGAAATTAGCCCCACGGCATCGCTTAATACATATACTGTTTTAAATAACAATCACCTCGTTTTTGCAAAAGAAGCAATTGATGATCTTGCGAAGTTATTCGTCCCGCGGAGCGGAAAAAAAATATGAAGAATTTATCCAATATTATAGTCAAGCCAATAGTTTCAGAAAAGTCGTTTGCTGAGGCTCGCGCGAATAAATATACTTTTCAGGTGCAAAAGCACGCAACAAAAACTGACGTTAAAAATGCCGTTGAAAAGCTTTTCGGCGTACGCGTTTTGCAAGTTTATACAGCAAACATAAAGGGCTCAAAAACTAGAAACACGCGCTACAGCAAAAAATTAATTGACGCATCGTATAAAAAAGCACGCGTAAGGCTTCCTGAAGGACAAAAAATTGACATTTTTGAAGAGAAAACGGATGACAAGGGTAAAGAGGCTAGGGGAAAGGGTAAAGAATAATATGGCAAAACATTTAAAGAGCATATTGAGGAAGAATTCGGGGCGGGATCAGACCGGCAAGGTCGTTGTCCGTCACCAAGGCGGGCGTTCAAAACGTTTTTACAGGTCTGTTGACTTTAAGCGCGACAAGATTGGCGTTGCGGGTAAAGTCGTAGCATTTGAATATGATCCTAATCGCGCAGGGGATTTGGCGGTTATTCATTATGCGGATGGGGAGAAGCGCTATATTTTGGCGCCTTTGGGTTTGAAAATAAACGACAAAGTTGTGGCAGGACCTGATGCAGATGTTAGAGTCGGCAATGCGATGCCGCTTTTAAACGTTCCGGTTGGACAGGCGATTCATAATGTTGAACTTACTCATGGACGCGGAGGGCAAGTAGCGCGCTCGGCAGGAGATCAGGCCTTTATTGTGGCAAAAGAGAAAGGATATGCGCACGTTAAGATGCCGTCAGGTGAGATACGCAAGATTTTGCTCACAAACTTTGCTACAATTGGCCAGCTTGGAAAGACAGAGTGGAAAGATCGCGTTTTAGGAAAAGCAGGAGCATCTCGTCACGCGGGGGTTCGTCCAACCGTTCGCGGAGTTGCAATGAATCCCTCTTCTCACCCGCATGGAGGAGGAGAAGGAAGGTCAGGAATTGGTATGCCCTCTCCTAAAACATATGCAGGACGAAAAGCAGTAGGAAAAACAAGATCGAAAAAGAAATATTCGAACAAGTTTATTATAAAAAGACGAAAATAATATGAGTAGATCACTTAAAAAAGGACCATATATAGACGAAAAATTGATGAAAAAAGTAGTGAAGGCGAAGGAAACAGGTTCGACCGGTTCGCCAATAAAAACGTGGGCGAGGTCGAGTCAAATTCCGCCGGATTTTGTGGGAATAACTTTTTTGGTTCACAACGGAAAGAATCATATTACCGTTAAGGTTGTTGAAAACATGGTGGGGCACCGCCTGGGAGAGTTCGCACCAACAAGATTATTTAGAAGCCATGGACGAGTAGTAGCTCGAGAAGTTTCAAAGACATAAAAAGTTAGTTTGTTAGTTGGTTCGTAGTTCGTCGAATAACTACGAACGAATAACGAATAACCAAAAATATGGAATATATTGCAATTGCAAAAAATATAAAGATGTCGCCTCGAAAAGTTAGGTTAATTGCCGATGGCGTAAAGAAAAAAAAATTGACCGTGGCGTTGAATTCGCTTATGGTTATGAATATGCGGGCGGCAGGACCTATTAAAAAGGCCATTGATTCGGCAGTTGCCAACGCAACCAATAATTTTCAGGCAAAAAAAGAAGACCTTTCAATCCGCGACATCATAATAGGTGAAGGAGTTTCTATGAAGCGTTTTCACTTTGCGGGCCGCGGAAGGACAAGGCCGTACAAGAGAAGAACGAGCCAGATCAGGGTTATCCTTGCGGATAACAAGAATAATGAATCACAAATAATGAATAAGGAAGAAACTAAACAAATAGAAGCCCATTCGGCAAGCTCAGGGCAAGCAAAAACAGGAAAGGAGAACCTAAATAATGGGACAGAAAGTTAATCCGATAGCATTGAGGCTTGGAATCCACCAGGGATTTAAGAGTGTTGGGTATTACTCAAAGAAGCAATATCCCGCAATGGTCCTCTCTGATATAAAAATCCGTGAAGCGCTTTATGAGCGTTTAAAACCGGCAGGAATTGGGGATGCAATTATTGAGCGTTCGCTCTCGAGCATTAAAATTACGGTGTATGTTACTCGTCCGGGAATTGTCATCGGCCGCGGCGGAACAGGAATTGAGGAGCTAAAACGTTTCATTGTTAGGATGCTTGGCGTGACAAAGAAAGATCAAAACGCAAAAAAAATAGAGCTTAAAGTTGAGCCTATCAAAGACCCTAATCTTTCCGCATATTTGGTTGCGGTAAATATCTCAGATCAATTGATTCGGAGAATGCCAGCAAAAAGAATTATGAAACAGACAATAGATCGTGTCATGAATTCAGGCGCGAAGGGTGTTAGGTTAATTCTTGCAGGAAGAATAGGGGGAGCAGAAATTAGCAGACGCGAGCGCCTTCAAGCAGGTAAAGTTTCGCTTTCAACAATCAGGGAAGACATTGATTATGCAGCGTATCCGGCATTGACTAAAAGCGGATACGTAGGAGTGAAAGTTTGGATCAACAGATAAAATATGTTAACGCCAAGAAGAACAAAATATAGAAAACAATTCAAGCCGAAGGTCCAGGGGCAGGTGGCATATCGCGGAAGCCGCGTTTCCTTTGGAGAGTTTGGTTTGCGAGCAGAAGATTCGGGTAATGTCTCAGCCCGCCAGATTGAGGCCGCAAGAAAATCAATAACGCACTTTACAAAACGCGGTGGCAGAATCTGGATCCGGATTTTTCCGGACAGACCAATCACCCGTAAGCCTCCTGAGACACGCATGGGCGGCGGAAAAGGCGACATTCACGAATACGTTGCGCCTGTCAAATTCGGAAGAATTATGTTTGAAATGGCGGGAGTACCGGAGGACGTCGCAAAAGAAGCCTTAAGGCTTGCGTCTCACAAGCTTCCTTTGAGAAGCAGGTTTATAAAACGAGGAGAATAATATGAAAAAAAATGAATTGACAGATTTAAAGACTAAAACAATAGATGAGTTGAGGCGACGCCTTTTGGATTTGCGGGAAGAGGTAGAAAAAATGTCGGTTGAAAAATCGCGGGGCACATTAAAAGACACAAACGGCATCCGGAGCAAGCAAAAAGATATCGCACGAGTTTTGACAATTTTAGGTATGAAGGCCGCCGTCGCGCCGAAGGAGGAAAATATCAATGGCTAAGAAAATATTTAGCGGAAAAGTAGTATCGGATAAGATGACAAAAACTGTAGTTGTTGAGGTCGAAAGACTTGTAAGACATCCGCTTTATAAGAAGACTTTAAAAAGAACAGGGAGGATTAAAGCGGACACAGGAGATCTCACGCCTAAGGTAGGCCAAAGTGTCAAAATTGAACAATCAAAGCCAATTAGTCGCGATAAACATTTTAGAGTAATAGAGGTCACAGGAGAAAAGAAACTATGATTCAACACAGGAGTATGTTAAATATTGCAGATAACACGGGCGTCAAGCAATTGATGGTTATCCAAATTTACGGTGGATCAAGAAGGAGAAAAGGCGCGCTCGGGTCTTACTTAGGGTGTGTAGTTAAGAAAGTTCTTCCTAACACTCAGTTTAAAAAAGGAGACAAGGTGAAGGCTGTACTCGTTCGTACAAGAAAAGAGTTTAGGAGACGCGATGGGACATATGTAAGGTTTTCTGAGAACGCCGGTGTAATTATTGAAAATGATAAAACAAAGGCGCCGCTCGGAACTAGAATTTTCGGTCCAATTGCGCGAGAGATCAAAGATTTAGGCTACGCGAAGATCGCGTCTTTAGCAAATCACGTCGTTTAAATATGAAAATAAAAAAGGGAGATACAATTAAGGTTTTGATAGGAAAAGACAAGGGAAAGACGAGTCAAGTCGAACGGGTTTTTCCAAGAGAAGGCCGAGTTTTGATTGCGGGTGTAAATGAATTTAAAAGGCACGTAAAGTCACGGGCGCAAAATTCTTCCGCGCGGTCCGGCGGGCAAAAATCAGAAATTGTGACAATTACAAAACCGTTGCCTGCATCAAACGTAGCATTGATTTGCCCAAAGTGTAAAAAAGTAACTCGAATAGGGTTCAAAATTGAAAAAGGCGAAAAGGTTCGTATATGCAGAAAATGCAAGAAAGAGATCGATTAAATATGAAAGTACAAGCATCAGTTAAAAAAAGGTGTATAAAATGCAAGATAATCAGAAGGCACGGAAAGCTTTATGTAATTTGTGATAATCCAAAGCATAAGCAACGCCAAGGATAAGCTATGACAAAGTTTAAAGATAAGTTTGAAAAAGAAATAGTAAAAAAGTTAATGGACCGGCTAAATATAAAAAACCCGATGGCTGTGCCGCGCGTGGTAAAAATTGTTATTAACACAAGCATGAAGGATTTTTTGACAGACAAAAAGAATATTGAACGCGCGCGTGAGGACCTATTATTAATTTCTGGACAAATGCCAAAACTCTCAAGGGCTCGGATTTCTGTTGCGACGTTTAAGCTCCGAGAGGGAGACGAGATTGGTTTATCAGTAACTCTTCGTGGTGCGCGGATGTATGATTTTCTTGAAAAATTGACAAAAATCGTCTTCCCGCGCGTTCGCGATTTTTCAGGAATTGCGCCAAAAGCATTTGATGGTCGCGGAAACTTAAGCGTGGGATTTACTGAAAATACGGTTTTCCCTGAAATAGATCCTGGAAAAGTTGATAAAATCAGAAGTCTTCAAGTGACAATAGCAACAAACGCGGGCGATAATGAAAAGGGTAAAGTATTACTTGAAGAAATGGGCTTCCCATTTAAGAAGAATTGATTATGGCAAAACGTTCTAATATTGTAAAAAATAGCGGGAAACCAAAGTATTCGAGCCGAAAAAAAAATATTTGCATGCTTTGCGGAAGAGCACGCGGTTACATGAGGTTGTTTGGACTGTGCAGGATTTGTTTCCGAGAAAGAGCATTGAGAGGAGAATTGCCGGGGGTAAAGAAGGCCAGCTGGTAAATTTTATGTATAGAATTGGAGATTTTTTAATACAAATTAAAAACGCCTATAGGGCGCATCATAAAGAAATGGAATATCCACATTCAAATGTGGTTGCAGGTATTGCGCAAATTCTTGAGAAAGAAGGATACATTGGAAAAATTTCCAATTTCCAATTTCCAATTTCCAATGAAAAGGGTTCGAAGGAAAAAAAGGGGCGAAAAATGATTCGGATTGAGTTGAAATATGAGGGGAGAGTGCCGGCATTGACCGATGTAAAACTTGTTTCAAGGCCTTCTGTGCATCACTACCTGGATAAGTCGGGGCTTAAAAAAGGCGGCAGTCGTCACGGAATATCAATTCTTTCAACGAGTCAGGGAATTATGACGGGACGAGAAGCGCAAAAGAAGGGAGTAGGCGGAGAACTAATCTGCCAAATTTTTTAGCATGTCTAATATTGCGAAAAAACCTATAAAAATTGAGGAAGGAGTTACGGTTACAATTGAAGATGGAAAAGTCGTGGTGAATGGTTTGCACGGAACAATTGACGCCGCTATTCCAAAAGATATAGAGGTAATTATTGAGGATGGGAGTATCAGAGTAAAAAAAACTTTTGATTCTTATGATCTTGAAAAATTTGCCGGGTTGGCGCACGCGACGATTGCAAATATGATAAAGGGTGTAAGTCTAGGTTTTGAGAAAAAGCTTGAATTGACGGGTGTTGGTTATCGCGCGAAAGTTGAAGGCGCAGATCTGGTTTTAAACGTTGGATTTGCCGTTCCGGTTAAGATTACTCCAATTCCGGGAGTTATAATCAGCGTTGATGAAAATATTATTACGGTATCGGGTATAAATAAGCAGCTTGTTGGAGACGTTGCGTCTGATATAAGACGGGTTAGACCACCAGAACCTTATAAAGGAAAAGGAATAAAATATGTCGGAGAATTCATTAGGAGAAAGGCAGGAAAAGCGGCAAAAGCGGTAGGAGCAGCCACAAAATAGAAGTGAATAATGAATAATGAATAAGGAATAAAGAATAATGATATGAAAAAAGAAGAAAGAATTAAAAAAATAAGGAAAGCAAGGAGGACGGCGCGCAGCCGAAATAAAATTCGTGCGAAAAAGAATCGCGTACGTCTAACTGTTTTTCGTTCAAATAGATATATTTATGCGCAGGTTGTTGATGACAAGACGGGTAAAACCTTGGTCGCAGCAAGTGAAAAAGCGATTGAAGGTTCGAATTTAAATAAAACACAAGCAGCAGTTGAAGTAGGAAAAATATTAGCCAAAAAAGCAATTGCAAAAAAAATTAAAAATGTCGTTTTTGATAAGGGGCCATATAAATTTCATGGTAGAATAAAAGCTCTTGCCCAAGGAGCTCGAGAAGGAGGTTTGGAATTCTAATGGAAGATCAAGTTTTTAGTCAGGAAAAATTGGAGGAGAAGGTGGTTCAGGTAAACCGCGTTTCTAAAAAAACAAAAGGCGGCAACAAAATGAGATTTGCCGCGCTTGTTATTGTTGGAAACAGGAATGGCCGGGTCGGCGTAGGACTTGGGAAGTCTTCAGATGTTTCGTCTGCCATTACGAAAGCATCGAGCCTTGCAAGAAAAAAAATGATAAATGTGCGTATTGTTCACGGCACTATACCGTATTCAATTTTGGTTAAAAAAGGCGCGGCTCAAGTACTGCTTAAGCCGGCACCGGAAGGTGCGGGAATTATTGCAGGTGGAGCAGTCAGGGCTGTAATTGAGGCAGCAGGAATCAAAAATATCTCATCAAAAATTTTGGGGAGCGATAATAAAGCAAACAACGTATACGCTGTATTTGAAGCGCTTATTCGTTTGGCACATTAATTATGGAAATACATAATTTACCAAAAACAACAGAAAAGAAACTCCGAAGGCTCGGACGGGGCCACGGCACAGGACGCGGAAAAACAGCAGGACGCGGGACCAAAGGGCAAAAAGCCCGAGGGAAAATTCTCCTTTCTTTTGAAGGAGGAGCTCTTCCCCTCGTTAAAAGGCTTCCGTTTTTGCGGGGACGAGGTAGAAATAAAGTGGTAAAACGCCATCCGGTGGCAATCAATATCGCAAAACTTACAAGTTTGCCGGCAAAAACAACGGTTGATGTTGAAACTCTCATCAAATATGGTATTGTCAGACCCGAGGCAAAAAAATCAGGAGTTAAGATTATAGGAAATAGTAAGCTTGGGATAGCATATGATGTGAAAGTTCCGGTGACGTCTGCCGTGCGCCGTATTATTACACGCGCCGGCGGCAAAGTTTTATAAAACCATGAACCAAGTTCTAAACGTTTTTAAAAGTACCTTGCGTGATCACGATACCCGCCGCAAAATTTTAATAGTCCTTGGTATATTTTTGGTTTTTCGCCTATTCGCACACATTCCTGTTGCCGGCGTCAATATTGCGCAAATAAAATCACTATTTGCCCAAAACCAACTTCTTGGACTTCTTGACGTTTTCTCCGGCGGAACTCTTTCAAACTTTTCCATTTTGGCTATTGGTCTTGGCCCATATATATATGCGTCGATTGTTTTGCAGCTTTTGACTATCGTTTATCCAAAACTTGAGGAACTTCAGAAAGAAGGAGAATACGGCAGACAGAAAATTAATCAATATACAAAAATTATTACTATCCCGCTTGCTGTTGTTCAGTCGCTTGGGATGTACGCATTACTTCGCAATCAACATATAATAACAAATCTTAATATTGTTCAAATTATTTCTTTTGTCGTGACAATGACAGCAGGAACTATTTTTCTAATGTGGCTTGGAGAACTTATTTCTGAGCAGCGGATTGGAAACGGCATCTCGCTTCTTATTTTTGCAGGAATTGTAGGAAGAATTCCCGTTGTCATTTTTCAAACTATCTCTAGCGCGGCCTCTGCTGACATTCTCAATCTTTTAGTATTCTCGGCGCTTGCAATAGTTGTAATCGCGTCAATTGTATTTGTAAACGAAGCAGTCCGTCGGGTGCCAATTTATTATGCCAAAAGAGTCCGCGGCGGCAAAGTTTATGGAGGGCAATCAACCCACCTGCCTTTAAGGATCAACCAGTCCGGAGTAATTCCTATAATTTTTGCAGTGTCGATTGTACTCTTGCCATCTCTTATTTCAAACTACCTCGTCGCAAGCGCAAATAAAACTTTTGCAGCCGTAGGTTCATTTTTGGCCGCAAACTTCAATCCAGCCAGTATTGCCTATAATGCCACCTACTTCCTTTTGGTTATGGGGTTCACATATTTTTATACCGCTGTTATTTTCAACCCGCAAAAAATCTCAGAAGAGATACAAAAGTATGGGGGTTTTGTACCCGGAGTTAGGCCGGGTAAACCAACGGCAACATTTTTAAATTATGTTACAACAAGAATCACTCTTCCGGGCGCAGTTTTCTTAGGATTGATTGCGGTTCTTCCAAGCGTCCTCCGCGCGGCAACAGGAATCAGCACGCTACTCATTGGCGGGACTAGCATTTTAATAGTTGTTTCAGTCGTTATTGAAACTGTTAAAATTCTTGAAGTCAATATAGTCCAGAGAAACTACGATAAGTTTACTTCCTCCGGAAGTCTTGGATTTTAATTATGAAGATTGTTTTAATTGGAGTGCAGGGGTCGGGAAAATCAACGCAGGGAAATAAACTTGCCGCGAAACTCAACGTTCCATATCTATCAACAGGACATATATTTCGAGAGCTAAGCCGCGAACACGCGCCTCTTGGACGTTTCATTAAGGAAACAATTAACGCGGGGTATCTGATTCCTGATGACAGGACTCTTTCGATAGTCAGCGAATATTTGAAACGGCCAGAATATCAAGCAGGATATATCTTGGATGGTTTTCCAAGGACAAGAATTCAGGCGGAGGAGTTTGTAAATGGAATAGA
>JBGOVI010000074.1:0-3712 GCA_041478035.1 Patescibacteria group bacterium | reverse complement strand
CGGTGTGTCATTTAGGTATGAAGACTCAGGGCAAATATTAAATAATGTTTCGTTTACAATTACAACAAATGAAAAAGTCGCACTCGTTGGACACTCAGGCGCCGGCAAGACAACAATTGTCAATTTAATTATGAAACTTTACACGCCAACGAGCGGCGAAATTTTTCTAAAAGATATCCAATATAAAAAACTCTCCCCGCAGTTTGTGAGAAATAATATAGCGCTGGTTTTTCAAGAAAATGAGCTTTTCTCCTCAACAATAAGAGAAAACGTTTCATACGGAAGCCCAAATGCAACAGAAGCTGAAATCAAGCAATCTTTAAAACACGCCAATGCTTATGATTTCGTCATGAGATTGCCAAAAGGTCTTGATGCTGACATAGGGGAACGTGGAGTAAAACTTTCAGGCGGACAAAAACAAAGAATTCAAATTGCGCGCGCAATTTTAAAAGATGCGCCAATTTTGATATTGGATGAAGCAACATCCTCTCTTGACGCAAAGAGCGAGCGCGAAGTGCAAAAAGCGCTCGAGACATTAATGCGGAACCGCCTCACCATAATTATCGCCCACCGTTTTTCAACTATTCAAAATGTAGATAAAGTCATAGTCATTGAAGACGGCAAAGTTGCAAATTACGGAACGCCACAAGAGCTTTCGCGCGAAAAAGGCTTATACTCAGAACTCTTACATTACCAGATAGAGGGGAACAAAAAACTCCTTGAAAGTTTCGAGATTTATTAAATCTCAATTTTTACTTTGTTCGCTATCAAGGACACGATTAGTCCTCTTACCATATCAACGTAATTTGTTCTAGGATCTTCTATCCCAACTTTTTTAAGAAGTACTTCTGCGACGATTCCGTATGCTGGACCTCCGAATCTCTCATATTTACTAAGAGCAGCATAGATAGTTCCTAGATCAATTGGTCCGATTTTCATTCCTTCCTGATCTGCGTATTCCATTGCAAACTTTCCAAGATTCCTTGTTGAGCCAAGGGTATATGCAATAAATTTAACAAGATTTCTTTTCCCTTTACCACTCATATCAAAACCCATCTGTTCCATCCAATCGTTGCCTTTAGCTTGATACACCGGCACTACTTCGTGACTTGGCATTTCAAAAGTTCTAGTAACCTCGACTATCTGAGGAAGAAGACTTGGATTTTCCTCGAGTTGAAATTTAGTCATGTCTCTGTACCATATTGCATGTAAGGCCTCACGGCGTTTTACCATTCTAATTCCTTTTGCGACCTCAGGGTTTGTTTCTGCTAAAACATTTTCAATACAGCCATACCACTCATCGGTTAGATATTCTTGTATCATCCCAAAGTCAGTAAGACCCACAGGCGTATAGCCATCAACATGGTGATATTCTATTTCTCTTGTTTCTTTTATTTGCCTGTCAAGTTCTGCCTCTGAAAATCCCATTTGCATTAGCGCAACTTTACTGGGTATATAGTGTGTGTATTCGTCAGGTTTCCAGATGTGATTATTGAAAACTTTTAGCCAAGGTTGATTGTTTTCATCAGCTGATTCATCAAATGCCTTTCCATAGGTATCTGTTGCACATTCTGTAAGCATTGAAAGGAATAATACTCCCGTAAAGTCTTCAGCTGTCATACCTGAAGGAAGTCTTTGAAGAGCTGCATTTACGTCAAGAGTACGAGCCGAAGTAATCAGCCTATCTTCTGAAATAAATCCCCTAGGTCCATTTGGTCCATCAAATATGCTCTGAACATAATTGGTCAGAGGAATATTATTCCTAAGCTCATAGTCTCTACTTACTCGAGTATCTACTTTTGGAAGTTGGAGCCTCGGTGCTTCTATTGAGCGCATTGTGAAATGTTATAGTTTTAGAAGATAGTCGATTTTCGCTTTGGATTGGAGGTCTGAGATTAGTTTTTGAATTTTGTCATTTATTTTTTGCTGTTCAAGCTGCTTTTTTATCTGCGGTTTTAAGGTCGCAGGGTCTGTTCCGGAAGGTAAAGAATCCTTATTTTTGTCAATATAATCGTTCACTTCTTTATCAGTAACTGAAATTCCTCCGACAATTTTCTTCAAAAGAAGCTGAATTTTCACTTGCTTTAAAAGATCGTTCCGGGTCATTCCTTGTTGGGATAATAGCGTGTCAAGATTTTGACCTTGTTTAGAGACGCTTTTTTCAATGTTTGCAATCTCGCCCTTTACTTCTGAGTCCGAAACAGTGACAGTTCGCCTATCTGCTTCTTGAAGTATTAACCGTTCGGTAACAAGTGTTTCAAGAACTGTTTTCCCGTCTTTTTTTTCAAGCTCGGAAATTAAAGTAAGTCTTGAAATTTGACTGCCATTAACCGTTGCGACAATAAGTTGTCCGTGTACGAGAAAGAGCAACAAAGAAATTACTATTATTGCCGCCGGGACGAAGAGGTCTTTGAGTTCAAAGTTCTTAAAGCTCGTAAAGTTTTTAAAGTTGTGTTTAATTTTTCCTGTTCCTGTTGGCATTGGACGATTATATCACGTAATTATGAAAAACAAAACTAGTCGTCTTCGCCGTTATTCTTAAGGATTGTTTTTGGGTGGGCAATTGATTCGGGGAGTTCTTTAAGCATTTTTTCTACAAGTGATTTGTTGGCGCGTCCCATCTGTTCCATAATAGACCTTTCAATATATCCGGTGTCAATTCTGTCGAGCATTTTTTCAAGCTGCTGATCGGGTTTTTTTATCCCAAGTTCGCGCCTGATCTCTGCTAAGACTTCAAGGATTTTTGTTATTTCCTCTTCAGCAATTAAATTGACTCCAAGATGAACCTCCTCCCGCATGGTTGAAATATAGGAAGACCTGTTTTGTGATACCAGGACGAAAATAGATAAAAATATTGCTTCAAGCGAGACGACCATTGTCAAAAGTCCAAAAGGAAACGGGTCAAAAACAGGAATTTCTCTGATAAAGCCTGTGTTTATCGTGACCCAGGCGGCAAAAAGTATCACGTGGAAAAGTAGGAAGGGGGTTGAGCCGCAAATTGCCGTCAAGTCATCTGCAACCTGAGTCAGAAAAGACCTTGATCTGAGTGACCTTGCTTCAAAAGATCTAAAAAATTGTCTTCTCGTCTCCGTTCGCTTTAAAGAAGCCATAACTTAAAATTAACACAATTTTAAGTAATTGCCAATTACCAAATTCCAATTCACCAAACCAATTAAGTAGTGTTTAATTAATTAAACAATTTGTTAATTTAACATTGGTTTGATCAATTGATCAATTGGAAAGCTTGGTTATTACTTACTTTTGGGTTTGAAATCAAGGGCGAGGGAGTTGATGCAATATCTTAACCCCGTTGGCTTGGGGCCGTCATTAAAAACGTGACCCAAATGTGACCCGCATTTGCGGCATAAAACTTCGGTTCGCCTCATTCCGAGTGTATCATCGTCCTCGAGTTTTACATTATCTTTTGCAACAGTATTCCAGAAACTCGGCCATCCGGTGCTGGAGTCGAATTTAGTATCAGAATCGAACAGCTTTGAACCGCAAACTACACAGATATACATCCCCGGCGCGTGGTTGTCCATATACTTTCCCGAGAATGGCGGCTCAGTCCCTTTAAGAAAACAAATATTATATTGCTCGGGTGTCAACTTTTTTTTAGCTTCGTCCTGATTCATCATTTACTCTGTGGTTTTTCCGTCGAAATGTTCTTCACTTTTTTCTGCCGCCTCTTTGGTTTCGTGGATCGTACCAT
>JBGOVI010000063.1:0-4314 GCA_041478035.1 Patescibacteria group bacterium | reverse complement strand
TTTAATTGTCGTTATGTTCTGATCCAATTAACAGGAAAAACATTTCCAAGGTTAAGGTTTTCGAATAAAGCTCCAACCAAAAACTTTATCTTATCCAAACTTTGTTTTTGCCCGTACCTTATCGTTTGGAAAAATAGTGGTACGAACAGATCTAATTAAGCAAACGCAAATTCGCGTGCGTAACCTCGATCGCCAACTGTAAAGTTAGCATTTGTTTTTGATTCCTGTTTTACGACTGATAATCAAAGTCGGCTTGCAGTTTTTAATGAGCAATCTTGTCGATGCAATGCATCCCCAAGTGAAGCTATTATACCAGACTAGAGGCTACCTTGCAAGCTCAAACTTCTCTCGCGAAAGTGACGCCTAGGACTTTTTTGGCTCCCGAACGTTTTAGAACTTTTGCGGCTTCTTTGAGGGTTGCGAAGCTGGTTGCGATATCATCGATTAAAATTACCGAACTTGGAACCTTGACTGTTTTTGAGATTCCGAACGCGCCTTCGATATTCTTTCTTCGTTCTTCTTTATTCAATTTATACTGTGGTTTGGTATTTTTGACGCGGATTAGGACATCCCGAGCCATTTTCAGTTTGAAATATTGTGCGACGTGGAGTACTATTAGCTCTGCATGGTTATATCCACGCTCACGGAGCCTGTTTGCGCTTAATGGAATTGGGACAACGACCGGCCTAAACCGTTCGATAAAATTGTAAAAACTCTCATTTTCCGACAATCCTTCACCCATCAGCTCTCCAATCGTATCCGTAAGTTTTGACAAATGAGGCTTGTATTTGAATTGATAGATCAATTTCTTGATGATCCGGCTATAAACGACAACCGATATAACTCCGTCAATTGAGTTAAGCTTTAAGCAATAATTATGGGTGAAACCATTCACGGCAGGCTTAAAACACACTGGGCACTGGAAATTGTCGTTGAAGCGGATATGTGCAAAACAATCAGCGCAAATAAAATCCCCGAACCGACGGCAATTTATGCATTTTTTGGGAAAAAGAAAATCTAAGAAATTCATTGTTGTATTGTTAAATTGTTGCATTGTCGAGAACAGTTTTCAAGTCTGCCAACAATAAAGCTATATAGCAATTTTACATTATGATTATTATAGGTCTATGGTTTTGGGGTTATCCCAGGATATCCACAAAACTGCTAATTTACTACAGGTCTTTAGGTTTACCTTGAGGCCAAAATGGGGTCTCCTGGACTCCATTGACAGACTGGGCATTCCGTTAGTTTTTCGTTCTGAACCAAAATAGCTTCTTCCTCTGAAGCTATCCAGCCACAATTCTGGCACTTTATTTGGTAGCAAATATCGCAGTCCATAATGCTTACTAGGCGGCTTCCTGTCGCTCCTGCCCCTTGGATATTTCAGGTTCACAACTTACGGCACTGCTTCCGCAATGCTGACATTTTTTAAGCAATTCATTCTCGGGTCGGATATTCGTCATCTTGCAATTAGGACATTTAAACTCACGACTTCCATATCTATCTGTCGCGTCTATCCCAAATTCGGCTACGCTAAACGGACTATTTACATTTTTCTTTGCTCCAAACCCTCCTGAAAAACCACACCCTGCACTTCTTTCCTTTACGGGCTGGACTCCTAGGTACGAAATCTCGCGGCGCAAATCTTCACCACTATAAATTTGTATCTGGGTATAAGATTTGCCATTTCTGCGTCTTTGCTGCATGAGATTGACTTCCTCTGCCTTGTTTAATATGGCATTAAGAATTTCGTATTGCCCTTCCTCCCCCTCGGGGTTTCCCTCCATATAACTCAAATATTCTTTCCTGTGTTCAGCGCACACTGTTAATATTTCTTGAAAGTCATAATTATCCATATAGTCATGCTCCCTGTGGAGAAATCTGTGTACATCCTCCGGACTTTTTAAGTTGTCATTTTTGACTTCAAAGGGGTGAGCTAAAAAATGTTCTGCGTTTGCAAAAAAAGGAATTGGAGTATTCTGATTACACTCGCGGCTTTTGGTAATGGCTGTGCGAGCATCAAGATTTGAGCTATATCTTCTTGCTTCAATAAAACGCTTTCCATCGCTTCCCTCTCTCAGGGTGAAAATGTCATAAAAATTATGCTGGTAGGAAGATCCTTCTCTTCCTGGTAATGAAATTGACACTATCATTGTTCCCGGCTTTGCCTCAGGACGACATAAATTTTCTTGAGTTGCTTGAAGTCCAATAACTTCAGCGTCCTCACGTTCACGATCAATCAAATTTCCGCGTACTCTCCTGTAATTCCTGCCACGAACAACTGTATCCATAAAGGGTTCGTTTGAATTTTCTCCATAAATAACGCCTTCACGTATTTCATAAATGAAAGAGCTTAATAAAACGTTGAATCTTTCACCAAGAAGAGTCTCTATTTGTTTATTTGTAAAGTCATTAATCCTATCTCTTTCTTCAAGATAGCTAAGGCCTGATTTTTTTAATCTGAGAATTGAGTAGTTGTCTCTATCAAGCTCTGGATAATAAGTAGGGACTTTTTTTGCCCCTACCTCCTCTAGTTTTCTATAGCTTATAACTTCTGCTGGCATATTATCTCTCCCAAATGGTCTCTTTTTCTCTCTCAATAAAGTTAGCAAACCTGGCCGCCGCATATAAAAGATCAGAGAGTCTATTAATGTATTGCATAACGCGCGCATCTATTTTCTCTTGCTGTGCAAGACGAACCAGGGCCCGCTCTGCCCTTCTTGCGACTGTCCTTGCTTGATGAAGTAAGGACGCAGCTTTTCCACCGCCCGGCAATACAAAATTGGTTGGAATGGGTATCTTTTTAAGCATTGCGTCTATATCCTTCTCAAAATTCTCTGTCTTCTTGACCAAATCGATGTCCTCAATTACATCGGGAAGATCTGCCAAATAGGCTCCGATATAAAAAAGATCGCTTTGAACACTAAGTAAAATCTTTTTTAGTTTGTTTGAGCCTTTTTTAGTAGAAAGATGCGAAACTGCAACTCCAATAATAGAATTTAGCTCATCAATTGTCCCGTATGTTTCAACGCGAGTATCAAACTTCCACACTCTTTTTCCTGAAAAAAGGGAAGTTTTCCCCCGGTCTCCTGTTTTTGTGTATATTGCCATAAAAAAACCTCCTCATTCGAGAAGGTAAAAAAATAGATCTTTTCCTTTGCTCGAAGGAGATAAAAATTTGAAGCCTTCGACCCGACTTTTACGGTTGCGGCACAGTGTCTGATTTTCACAGACTTCGGAACTTCAAATTAAATGTTAATTTAAATTATTCGTATAAATTCGCATCTAGCATTCGCTATAACCATCGCGTCAAACGCGACTGATATATTCTACTAACATTCTGAGTACCCGCAGCTATAGCATTTTTTACAACCTTCTTCGTGCGCTAAGCTCGCGCTTCCACAAGAGGGACAGAAATCAAAGGCGTTGTGCGTTGAAGGATCTGCCGCAATACTTAGCTGTTCCATAACAGTAGAACTTTGTTCGGGAGTTGTTACTTGGGTTACGACATTTACTTGAATATTGCCATTCGAGTGACCATTCGAATGGCCATTTTCCGCCAGGGGCGGATCAACCTTTGGCTGAGAATGCCCGTTTGAGCCGTTAAAATTCTGAGCAGCCGGCGCAGATGGCTGATCACCATTGGTATTCATTAGCTGCTCTTTCTTCCCTAGATCCTTGACAACTCCATTCACAGAAAATCCGAATTCCTCAGCCAAAACTTTTGCAACCGCATCAGGGACAGAACGGATTCTATTTTCTCCAAAACCTACGGTTCTTACTCCGCCTATCCCTGATAACTGCGCGACAATTTGGCGAATTCTTTCGCGCGACGTTACAGGGCTTTGGAGTCTTAAGACTATTGAAATCATGCGACCCAGAGCATCTGTCATGGCCGCGACATCTGACCCCGACTTTCCAATAGTTATAAATGTCTCAAACGGATTTCCGGAATCGTCTTTATTCAAAGTTATGAATGCGTCGCCCAGCGGCGTCTGGGTTTTGTACGTCAAACCATACATAACAGGAGGCCTCTTTGAAATTGGAGGGGTGGGTTTTTGTGAAATCGCCTCGGGCGCCTCTTCTTTCTTCTTATCATCCATTCGCTCAAGTACTCCTGCGCGCGAGCCTTCTCTCATATAAGCAATTCCTTTACATCCAAGCTTGTAAGCTAATGTGTAGAGCCTTTTGACGTCCTCAACCGTATGAGCAGTCGGTGCATTAACTGTTTTTGATATTGATGCATCAACGTATTTTTGAATTATCGCCTGAACATATACGTGATCTTCAGGCGTCAAATCATTTGCCGAGACA
>JBGOVI010000005.1:0-21873 GCA_041478035.1 Patescibacteria group bacterium | reverse complement strand
TTTTAAAAAAAATTTTTATTTACCAAAGATTTTGTATAAGCTTGTTTCTTTTATTCCCAAATTTGTTATCGTGCCGAGTAAAAATACTCAAATTAATTTGATAACCGAAAATTGCATCTCTCTTTCTAAACTGCGTTTTATTCCCTGCGGGACAAAAATAGAAACTGTACCTTTCAAAAAGCCTAAGCTTAAAGACAGATTTGTTATCGGCAATATTTCTACTATATCAAAAAGTAAAGGCCAAGAGTATTTAATAAGAGCAATGCCAGAAATAATCAAATTCATACCAACTGCCTATCTTTTGCTAATTGGCGAAGGCCCGGACAGAGGTTATTATGAAGGATTGATTGGAAGGCTAGGATTATTGGGACATGTTCGGGTGACAGGTTTTGTTAAAAATGTTAATGAGTTCTACAATCTAATGGATGTTTTTATTTTCCCCACTGTTTGGGAATTAGAGGGATTTGGATTGGTGATAATTGAAGCAATGGCGCATAAAGTTCCTGTTGCGGCAAGTAATTTTGGGCCAGTTCCTGAAATTATTGACGATGGTGAAACGGGAATTCTATTTGAACCAAAGAATAAGAAGGCAATTGAAAGGGCGATTTTATTGCTTTATAACTCAAGGCATTCAACTATAGAAAACGCCTATAAAAAAGTTAGAAAGTTTTATGATATTAAAAAAATTGCAAAAAATTACCAGGAGATTTTATATGAGGCTACTCTTTAAAAATTTACTGTTAATTTCGTCGAATTATTTTATGAGGCAGCCACATTGGTATAGTTTAAGTGACAGAATTGAAGCGTCGCGAAAAATTCTCAAAAAGCGGCCTCAGGGCAAAGGTACGATATTATTGTGCAAGGGCCTGGAAGCGAATTTGAGAGCTCTACAATGAATTATGAATATCTTGCTTGATGGTTAGGAAGAAATCCTCCTTCAAAAAGTAAACAGAGTTTAAAATTTATCACTGAAGAAAAACAAAATCAAATCGATGTTAAAATAAAACAATGACAGATCTTTCAGTAGTTATATTAACTAAAAATGAAGAAAGAAATATTCTTGACAGTTTGGAGAACGTGATGTTTGCTGATGAAATAATAGTGATAGATGATTATTCTGAAGATAGAACTGAGGAGGTTGTTAAAGGTATAAAAAAATCGAAAATCAAATTCTTCAAAAGAAAACTGGACGGTGATTTTTCAGCACAAAGGAATTTTGGTTTGGCAAAGGCAATAAGCGATTGGATTTTGTTTGTCGACGCAGACGAACGGGTCACCGAAGCTCTTGCTTCCGAACTTACATCCTACATCTTACATCCTACATCTAAAGTCAGCGCTTTATATATCAAACGCCTCGACATAATATGGGGGAGAGAGCTAATGCACGGGGAAACGGGGACTATGAAACTCGTTCGTTTTGCAAAAAAAAGTGCCGGAAAGTGGAAGGGGCATGTCCATGAGGTGTGGGACGTAAAAGGGGTTACTTCCGAACTTAAAAACGAGCTTATTCATTACCCTCATCCAACAATCCGCGAGTTTATAAAGGAGATAAACGCGTATTCTACAATAAGAGCAGATGAGCTTCGCGATAGCCGAGTCGAGGTTTCATTTCTTAGTATTATTATTTATCCTAAAGCAAAGTTTTTTGTTAATTATTTCCTAAAACTTGGATTTCTTGACGGGCTACAGGGTTTTATTGTAGCTCTAATGATGAGCTTTCATTCCTTCTTGGTCCGCGCAAAATTATGGCAGCTAAACCAAAAATAAATTTCTTTGATGAATATATTATTTAATCTTTTGATCTTTTCACTTCCCTTTGGTGTAGTCTTGAGACTTGGAGTTGTACCGAACGTTTATTTGTATCCTCAGGATATTTTTGCCGGACTAATTTTTCTAGCATTTCTAGTCCATTCAGTTTCCAAACGAAAAATACCCGAAAAAAAACTCTTTATTTTGGCTTTCTTGTTTGTTTCTTTCGGATTTATGTCGATTCTTCTTAATTCTTCGCATCTTAAAATCGAAGAGCTCGCGACTTCACTCGCCTATCTTGTAAGATATGCTTCCTACCTTAGTATTATGTTTGCAATACCAATGTTAAAACAAGAAGAAAGAAGTTCGATTATCAAAAAAATAATGATCGCGGGCTCCTTCTTTGTTTTTTTTGGATTTATTCAATATTTTTATTATCCAAATCTTCGCAACCTCTATTATCTTGGATGGGATGAGCACTTGGGGCGGCTTTTTTCAACAATGCTTGATCCCAACTTTGCCGGAGCGTTTCTTGTATTAATTCTCATTCTTGTTGTTGAAAAGCCAAACAAATCGTGGTTACTTTCTCTATTCTCAATTGCGACGCTCATTGCTATTTTCCTTACACACTCAAGGTCTGCTCTTATCATGTTGGCAGTTGTGGGTTCGATTTTTCTTATCGCGAACAAGGCGTACAATCGCGTCATTATTTTTGCTGCAGTTTTGATTTTGGGTTTGGTTGTATTTTCGAACACGAACGTGGAGGGTTTGAATCCTTTGCGAATTGCATCTTCTGAAGCAAGACTTACATCGGCTGCGCAAGCAATCGAAATTTTTAGAAAAAACCCTATTTTTGGTGTTGGCTTTAATTCCTACCGATATGCCCAGATTCGTTACGGTTTCAGCGATAAGGAGAAAACGAAATTGAGCAATTCCGATGCAGGGACAGACAACAGCTTTCTGTTCGTCTTAGCGACAACCGGCATAGTCGGTTTCCTCGTGTTTTTAGATTTTTGGGTAAACATTTTAAAAAAAGTTTATTCTGATCGGGTTGTATTTGTATCTGTCATTGGAATCCTCATCAACTCACTATTTATCAACAGCATCTTCCTGACGGTAACAATGGCGTGGATTTTTATTCTAATTGGGCTAACCTTGGTGAATAAAGAAAAGGTTCGAAGCTAATCAACCCGTCGGGTGTCTTAGCTTGAAACTTTTCAATGCCTTGAGCATTATGATCAGCCAACTTTTTTTATATAGTCACCTGTGCCATCAGCCGACACGTTAATTATCCAGTCAAAAAGAGGAGGCTCATTGCCGCTCAATCTCAAAGAACGAATTTCCTTTGTTGTTTTCTTGAATCTTGCGGCCATTCTTGATGGATGCAGTAAATAACTTAGATAATTCTTTGGGTCTTTATTCCCCTCTTCCGATACCTTAAGAGGCCATCCTTTAGTCATGTCAAAACCATGTAAGCGAAAAAATTCTAAAAAATCACTAGGATGGCGATTAAAATATGGAATTTCAGTTCCCCACGGAGTCTTTTGTCGAAACCACCTATTTTCATTCTCGAGGAGTTTACCTTCAAGATTGTGATCAGGATCTGTATCGACAAAGAAAAGCTGTCCCTTTGGGCTTAGGAGTTCATAAATTCTATCAAGAGTTTTTTCAAGGGTCTCATTATCCATGTGATGAAACACCATGTTGGCAGTAATAAGATCAAAACTGCCAAGCGGAAGCTCGATATCATTGAGTGTGCCCTGGAAAAAAGTTGCACCAGGAACGCGAAGCCTAGCTTTTTCTAAAAGTTTCCCACTTACGTCAGTGCCTATGATATCCTGTGGTCGTATTCCTCTTGAGATTAGATGTCGAACAACTCTTCCTTCGCCACATCCCAATTCGAGTACTTTAGTGTCTGGGGTGTAAAGGTCCGGAATATAAAGGTCGAATCCTGGCTTTTCTATATATTCCCATGTGAACGACTTATCTGCAAACTCAGCATAGCTATCTGCCTGCTCATCATAAACCCGTCCTATCGCATGTGCATCAAAACCAGCTTCAAGTGTCATATTGGGAAGAATTATAGCATATCTGAGGCTAAGAGTCAACCTATAGTCTTGCAGGTCATGGTAACCCTGTTGGAAGTTCGGATTCACTCTGAGTAAGAAACGGTGAGTTCTTTTATTGTTGTTTGGCCTGCGGGGGAGGTTGCCGTGACAGTAAGTTTGTTATCCCCGTTTGAAAGGTTGTAGTTGTATGAAAAATTGCCGCTTGAATCAACTATTGCAATGAATCCGTTTACGTTGACAGAATTATCCGCATCTGTTGTTCCGCGCACTGTTATCTGTTGATCTCCTTTGTGGAAGCTTTGTCCGTCTTGTGGGGATGATACCTCAAGTTTTGGTGCGTTTTTATTGTACGTAATTTGTTCTTCGTCTGAGAAACCGCTCTTTTTATTACCTGTAATAGCTCGAACTTTTATAAAATTAGTACCTTCCGCGAGTCTTACATCTCCAAATTTAAAATTTTGTGAATTAACAAGATCAGTTTCGTCTCGCCGAACGCCGTTGACAAAAAGTTCGATTGTCCCATTTGTGTAGTACGAGTGGCCTGAGACTGTTATTTTTTCGTTTGACGTCGCAGGTGGGATCGCATCTAATGTTGGTGCTTGGATGTCAGCACTCGTCACAATTTTCTCGGCTTGGCTTCCTTTTCCCGTTATCTTATCAATAAGCCCTCCGACTCCTCCAATGAGATATGGTCCAAAGTTAAACGTGACAAACAAAACAATCACTATAGCCACAAGCGAACCATATAATTGCCGCTTACTTTGTTTTATGGATCTCCTGGCGAGTCTTGATTGCATAGTGAATTATGTGCGCTGACGGCGTCTCATCTTCTGTGCTACTTTGAGTTCTAAAATTGATAGTTTCAAGTCTTTATCTGCCATTGTGAAGTCTTCATTGCTGAGTTTTTCTTTTAATTTTTCCTCAGCATTTCTTTTTTTCTCTTCAACTTTAGCAAGCTCAATACTTTCAGCGCGAATCGCATAGTCGGACAATATGTGGACCGATCCTCCTTTTACTTCGAGAAACCCTCCAGCAATAACAATAGTTATCGTTTTACCTTGCGTGAGGATATCAACTTCTCCTTCGTCAAGCTTCGTGAAAATCGGAGCATGGTGGGGGAGGACTGAAATAATTCCCGCGAAAGTAGGAATTGACACCTTTTCTGTATCTCCTTGAAAAATTATTCCCTGCGGGGAGACTATTTCTAAGAAAAATTCATTTGTGCGCATTTATTTTGCAGCCTCTCCAATGGTTCCGATCATGAAGAAGGACTGCTCAGGCGTTTTGTCGTACTTTCCCTCAATGAGGTCTGAAAACCCATTCACTGTATCCTCGATCTTTACATATTTTCCCGGGATTCCGGTAAACATTTCAGCGACAAACATGGGTTGGGTCAAAAATCTCTGGATTTTTCTTGCGCGAGAGACGGTAAGCTTGTCTTCGTCAGACAGTTCATCAATTCCAAGAATTGCGATGATATCCTGGAGGTCTTTGTAGCGTTGAAGAATCCGTTTGACCTCGGTTGCTACCTCGTAGTGTTTTTTACCGACAACGTTTGGATCAAGAAGGCGGGATGAAGAGGTTAATGGGTCAACAGCAGGGTAGAGTCCTTGCTCTGCAATCGAGCGCTCAAGAGTGATAGATGCATCTAGGTGGCTAAAAATTGTAACAGGAGCAGGATCTGTGTAATCGTCGGCCGGGATATAGATAGCCTGAACCGAAGTAATTGAACCTTTTTTGGTTGACGTAATTCTTTCTTGAAGCATGCCTATGTCTTGTGCAAGATTCGGCTGATATCCGACAGCCGAAGGCATGCGGCCAAGAAGGGCTGAAACTTCAGACCCGGCCTGAGCGTAGCGGAAGACGTTATCTATAAATAAAAGCACATCCTCGCCTTTCTCGTCTCTAAAGTATTCGGCCATGGTAAGCGCTGTTAAGCCTACTCGGAGTCGGTTTCCGGGCGGTTCGTTCATCTGTCCAAAAACCAAAACCGTTTTATCTATAACACCTGAGTTTTTCATCTCAATCCATAAATCCGTTCCTTCACGCGTTCTTTCTCCAACTCCTGCAAAAACGGAATGTCCTTTGTGTACTGTTGCGATGTTTCGGATTAGCTCCTGAATAATAACGGTTTTTCCGACCCCCGCCCCTCCAAAAATTCCAATTTTTCCGCCTTTTGTGAAAGGGGAGATTAAGTCAATTACTTTAAGTCCTGTTTCAAGCATTTCAGCCTCAGTTGATTGCTCAGAAAGTGCAGGCGCTTGCCTATGGATCGATTCGTACGTGGTTCCTTTTTCCTTGACGTTTCCTAAGCCATCAATTGGCTCGCCTAATACGTTGAAGATGCGGCCCAGAGTTGATGGGCCTGTAGGAACTTTAATGGGCGATCCCGTTCGCCTCACTTTTTCGCCACGTTTTAAACCGTCTGTTGCGCCAAGAGCTAAAGTTCTTACTTCGCTGTCACCGAGTTCAAACTCTGTTTCAAGAACGAGTTTGTTTTTTGAATCGAGAGTAATTTCGAGTGCTTCGTAAATTTCCGGGACGTCATCTTGAAATAAAACGTCAACAATCGGTCCCTGAATCCTGGTTACGACCCCCTGTTTGTTGGTTGATTTATTGTTTTTAGGCATTGTTTAGGCTCAACAATTCATTAGTAATTCTTTCCTGCCGTGACTTATTATATGAAAGAGTGAGGTAGTCGGCAATATCAAGGGCGTTGTTTTTGGCGTTTTGCATGGCTACCATTCTGGCCGCCTGCTCTGATGTAAAAGCTTCAATAAGAGACGAATAAAGAACGGTTTCAATATAGTAAGGAAGAAGATCTTGGATTATCTCCTCGGCTGCGGGCTCAAAAATATAGGGAAGCGTTCCTTCCTCAGAGCTTTGCACCTCGATAGGCAAAATAGTTTTGATTGTCGGGACCTGAGAAAAGATCGATGAAAAAGCGTTATATAAAATTTGGACGCGTCCCACCTCGCCCTTTAAAAATTCTTGATTAATGATCTCAATAAGGCGAAAGACAAGCGAGTACTCGGGTGTTGTTGTGCCAAGATTGATTCCGGTAACAAAATCCCCTGAGAGACGGGAAGAAATTGAGTGGGAACGGCGGCCGAGCGCCAGAATTTTTACATTCTTACTCTCAACCTCAAGAAGTTTCTTGAACAAATTAGTATTGAGCGATCCACAAAGTCCCTTATCACTTGAAATTACGATTAAAAGAGTTCTCTCCGAATCATTACCGTCAGTATACGGACTTTGGAATTTTTCTCTATCCATGTGTCTTAAGATACTTGAGGCAAGATTGGTAATTTTTTCAGAATACGGTTTGTTATTTTCAACCGTCTTTTGAGCGCGTTTAATTTTAGACGCTGAAATCATTTCCATGCTGCGTGCAACCTGCGCAATATTACTCGCAGTTTTAATCCTCCGTTTTAATTGTTGTAAGCTTTGTGCCATTATTTGATTGTTTTTTTAAACTTCTCTACCTCGTCTTTGAGTTCGGCTAGGGTCTTGTCGTCGAGTTTTTGACCGGACGCGAGTTTTTCAACGAGCTTCTTGTTTTTCACTTTTATAAAATCGTGTACTTTCTCCTCAAAAAGTGCGATCTTATCAACCGGTAGATCGTCAAGCGCGCCTGAAGTCGCGGCATAGATACTGATAATCTCGGAGATTTCATCGTAAGGTGTATATTGAGGCTGCTTTAAGACTTCAGCCACGCGTCTTCCCCGGTCGAGCTGTTTTTGAGTTTCAGGGTCAAGGTCTGAGCCAAACTGCGCAAAAGCGGCAAGAGACCGGAACTGCGCAAGGTCAATGCGTAAAGGGCCCGCCACCTGTTTCATGCTTTTTGTTTGGGCTGCACCCCCGACTCGTGAGACTGAAAGGCCGGCATCAACTGCTGGGCGCGTTCCGGCGTTAAAAAGGTCTGTCTTTAAATATATCTGGCCGTCTGTTATTGAAATGACATTTGTCGGAATGTATGCTGAAATGTCATCGGCCTGCGTTTCAATTATGGGGAATGACGTGATTGATCCACCACCGTTTTTAGACGATAAGCGCGCCGAGCGCTCAAGCAATCTTGAATGAAGATAAAAAATGTCTCCCGGGTACGCCTCGCGTCCTGCAGGCCTGCGCAAAAGGAGTGAAATCTGCCTGTAAGCCCACGCGTGTTTTGATAAATCATCATAAATGATCAATACGTCGCGCCCCTGATCCATAAAATATTCTCCAATTGCAGTTGCCGTAAACGGTGCAAGATATTGCAGGGCCGGTGTGTCGGATGAACTCGCCGCAACTACAATTGAATATTCCATCGCGCCCGCGGCGTCAAACTTTGCAATGGTCCTTGCTATATTTCCTCTTTTTTGTCCGATCGCGCAATATATGCATATTACTTGAGGAAGATTTAAATCCCGTTTTTTTTGATTGATAATTGTATCTACCGCAATCGCAGTTTTACCCGTATTTCTGTCGCCTATTATAAGTTCTCTTTGTCCGCGTCCAATTGGTATCATTGAGTCTATTGCTTTAATCCCGGTTTTAAGTGGAGTATCAACGGGTTGACGCAAGATGACGCCCGGCGCAATTTTTTCAAGGGGATAAAATTTCCCGCGGCTCGTTACGAGATTTTTAGCGTCAAGAGGCGCTTGGAGCGGGTCAATTACACGCCCAAGTAGTGAGTCAGAAACCGTTACTCCCAAAAGTTTCCCGGTCGTTTTAACTCGTGAGCCCTCAATAATCTCTTGCGATTCCGAAAGAAGAATGATGGATGTCTCGTCCTCGTCAAGGTTAAAAACGAGGCCGCGCGTCTTGTCATCAAATTCCACTTCCTCCCCGAATCCGGCATTTGAAAGCCCGGATGCCCTAACTATCCCATCTCCAATTGACAATACGCGTCCCTCATTGCTTGGCTTTGGGACAACGTCAACATTTTTGAGCTTTGACTCAATTTGTTTTATAAAATCCGGAAGTGAGACTGATTTATTTTTTGCCATTGTTACTCCTTCAGCCTATTAATAGTTGTGTCAATATACGAATGCATTGAATAATCGATAATCGTGTCATTAATTTGGATTTTTATTCCGTCCCCTATTTTTTCTTGCACAAACAGCACTTCTTTATCAGAAAAGCGCTTTATAATATTTCTTTTTTGAACCTCTGAGATTGGTTCTTGAGATAGCACCCTAACGGTTCTGCGATTATTAATTGCTTTTAAATGCCTTAAATAAGCGAGAAGCTCCCGCCTTCCAAGTTTACCCAAAACAAAACTTGCAACGTCGGGGTCTACGTTGACACCATGCGCCGTTAATTTTGCTAATTTTTTAATGTTAGGATTTACCATAGTCTATGAAGCGTTCTGTGTTGCGCTCAATAATTTTTGTTTTTTCCTCTTTTGTAAATATTTCAGATAAAACTCTGTCAAGGACTTTCTTTGAAAGATCAATTGAAAATTTCTCCGCTGCGGTCTTTGCATTCTCAAATTCAAGGTTTGCCGCTTCGCGCGCCCCGCGGACTATTTTTTCGGCCTCCTGCTTGGCCGTCATTGCGAGACTTTCTCGCAAATTCTCAGCGCTCTTTTTTGTTTCCTCAATTATTTTCTCGGCCGCAAGCGTGGCCTCGCGGATTATTTCATCTTTGCGTTCATCCGCATCAGCCAGCGCTTTCGTAGCACTTTCAGCATCGCGCAGTCCATGCGCTATCTTTTCTTCGCGGTCATGCAACATTTTGAGCACCGGTTTATACAAATACCTCTTAAAAATTGCCGCGAGTATCAAAAAATTAATAATCTGCGCGACAAAAAAAACAGGCTCAAATCCAAAATTTCTAAGTATCTCCATAATTTTAAGTATTGAGAATTTTTACCCGACAAATGCCAAGATCAATGCGTAAATTGCGATGGCCTCGGCAAATGCCATGGCCAAAAGCATTGCAGGTAGAACTTTGTTTGATGCGTCGGGATTTCTTCCTATCGCTTCCATAGCCTTAAGACCTATAAGACCGATAGCAAGAGCGGGTCCAAGACCCCCAATAGCAATTATCAAACCACCAGAAACTGTAAAATGCATCTAGTGCTCACCTCCATTCGTATGCGGCGTTATCAAAATCGTCATAAATACCATCGTCAACATAGAAAAAACGAGCGCCTGAACAAGCGCCACAATTGATTCTAGCAGAAGAAAGGGGATCGGCGCAACAAATGCAAAGAGAGAATTGATCGTGTGAATTACCACCTCTCCGGCATATATGTTTCCAAACAAACGGAAAGAAAGTGAGATAACTTTGGTGAACTCCGAGACGATTTCTAGTACTCCAACGAAGAGGAAAATAGGGTTGAGCGAAAAAAACTTTTTAAGATATTCCCAAATTCCGTTGTATTTAATAGCAAGGTAGTGAGTTACAACAAGCGAAACTACAGCAAGCGCAAATGTCAAATTAAAGTCTGAAGTCCCGGCGCGCAGCAGTGGGACAAAAACTTTCAAACCGTGTTCGACATGGAAAAAACCGATCGAACCAAATCCAGGCAAAAGACCAAGTATGTTACTGAAAAAAATGAACAGGAAAAAGCTTGCAAACCATGGGTATATGCTTTTTGTATACTTTCCCGCGATTTGCTCGGTGGTGTCATAAAAATAGAAGACCGCGCCTTCGGCGACTGTCTGGAGTTTACCCGGAATGAGCCTAAGGTGGGTTCGAATAATAAAAACGAGTGAAACGAGGACAACGTCAACTAAAAGAGTCGCGATAGTACTGTTGGTGATTTTAAATCCTGCAACAGTTGTGATAACTTCAGGTGCTAAAGAAACGGCAGCCATAACCGCTTCATATTATATAGAATCTTAACATGCGATTCAATGGGAACCTAGTCGAGTTAGTTTGCGAGGCGGGAGATGGTGTCGACTATTATTACCGGACGTTCGTCTTTGAAGTCGAGTTTGCCTTCGACAATGACAATTGCGTCGCGATTGAGTTGAAATTTATATTCGTCAAAAACTTTGGGGAAAATTACGCATTCAATAGTATATCCCACGTTATCTTCAAGCGTGACAAACGCCATCTCGGCATTGCTTTTGCGCGTAAGTATTTTTTTAACAGTTGCAATTAACCCTCCAACTTTAATTCTTGACCCCAACTTTTCATCAGTTAGTGCAGCGAGTGTGTGAGAAGTCCGAGTTGAAAGTCTTTCAAGGGCCTGATTGAGCGGATGGTCTGTCAAAAAAAACCCCAGAAGCTCTTTTTCAAACGAAAGTTTTTCCTGGTCAGTAAATTCGTCAATTGAATCGGCAATTTTCATTTCGATTTTCGAACGAACGGGTTTCTCGTCCCCAAAAAGAGAAAACTGATTTTTGTCGTGCACCTTCTGCTCCTTAGAGATTCGTTCAACTACATCAGTGTAAAGTGAAAGCAGAGCAGCGCGTTTTCCAAATTGATCCATTGCGCCCGCCTTAATTAGCGACTCCATGGTTTTTTTATTTACTTTTTGAAGGTCGCAGCGCGAGCAAAAATCCGCGATTCCCGTAAAAGCACCGCTCATCCGTGCCTCAAGAATGGTCGTGATAGCGGCCGTTCCAACGTTTTTAATAGCAGACAGACCAAATCTGATTTTAGATTTATCTTCGATGCTGAATTCGGCAAGCGAGGCATTAACAGACGGTCCAAGTACCGTGACTTTTAATCTTTTACATTCGGATATTGCCTGGGCAATTTTTTCATTACGAACCGGGCCCGTTGATCCGCGCGACTCGGCAGTTAAAAGCGCTGTCATAAATTCAACTGGGTAGTGAGCTTTTAAGTACGCGGTTCTAAATGCAATCGTTGCATAGCACGCAGCGTGTGCTTTATTGAACCCGTATCCTGCGAAGGGCGCAATTAAATTGAAAAACTCGCGTGCCCGTTTTTCAGTCAAGCCATTTGCCACACATCCCTTGACAAACAATTCCTCCTGTTTTTTCATCTCCGATGGAATTTTCTTTCCCATGGCTTTTCTGAATTTGTCTGCGTCTAGCCAGGTGTAGCCTGCAAGTGCAATCGCGGATAAAAGAACATCGTCCTGATAAGTTAAAACTCCGTACGATTGCTTAAGAATGTCTTTAAGGCGCACGTCTGGGTAATCAATCAATTTCGGATTGTGCTTGCGTTTTATAAACTCAGGAATATTGGCCATCGGCCCGGGGCGGTATAGAGCGACCATTGCCTGCAAGTCAAAAATTGTGGTAGGGCGAAGCTCCTTGATGTGGCGTCTCATTCCATCAGATTCAAGCTGGAAAATGCCAGTCGTTTCGCCACTTGATAGAAGATCGTAAGTTTTCTTGTCATCAAGAGGAAGGGTAGAGAGATCAACAGTTTCGCCTTTGTTGTTCTTAATAAAATTGAGAGACTCCTCTATAATTGTCAGGTTTCGAAGCCCCAAAAAATCCATCTTGAGAAGTCCAACTCCATCCTCTCCAACCGTATACATATCGTACTGCGTAATAACTTTGTCGCCGTTTGTTTCCCTTTGGAGAGGGACGTAATCGGTAAGAGGTTTATCGGCTATAACAACGCCAGCAGCGTGAACTGAGGCGTGACGTGCTACTCCTTCAAGTTTTCGTGCGAGGGATAGTAACCGCCGTGTCTCTGGTTCTGTCCTCTCGGCAATTGCCAAATCCTGGGACTGTTCAAGAGCCGTATCAATTGTCATAGCGTGTCCTTGCCAGCCCGGCGGAATCATTTTTGCGATTCTATCAGGAACGGCATACGGAAGGCCCATTGCGCGGCCTGTATCCCGTACTGCAGCCCGCGCCTCCATTGTTCCGAACGTAATAATTTGTGCGACTTTATCATTCCCGTATTTGCGAGTTACGTACTCGATAACTTCATCGCGCCTTGTGTCGGCAAAATCAAGGTCTATGTCGGGAGCAGAAGGCCGGTAAGGATTCAGAAAACGTTCAAACTGCAAATTAAAGTAGAAAGGATCAACGTCTGTAATTCCAAGCGCATATGATACAACAGAACCTGCCGCAGACCCACGCCCGGGGCCCACAGAAATCCCATTGTTCTTTGCCCAATTGACAAAGTCGGCTACAATCAAAAAATAAGGTTCGTACCCTTTTTTTAATATGATTGAGAGCTCGTATTCAACCCTTTCTTCTATCTCGGGCGTTTGTTTTCCGTATCTTTTTGCGAGGCCCTCATCCACCAGTTCCCGAATATATCCTGATGAGGTTTTGCCTTTGGGAACTTCAAATATCGGCATAATCCACTTCCCGAGTTCCAGTTCTAGATTGCATTTTTCTGCAATTTTGACGGTATTTTTCAGTGCCTCGGGTAAATCAATAAACATCGCCCGCATTTCCTCTGCATTTTTCATATAAAAATCCGGCGACCCTATCATTGAGAGCTTTCGGCCCTGGGTATCTATTGTAGTTTGAGTACCAATACAAAGGAGTATCTCCTGAGCCTCCGCATCGTCATTTTTAATGTAGTGATTATCATTTGTCGCCACTATCGGGACACCGAATTTTTTAGACAGCTCAAGAAGTTTTTTGTTAAGTTCTTCCTGTTCGGGGATATTAGGGTGGCGTTGAAGTTCTAAATAAAAGTCGTCTTTGTAAATGTCGACTAATCTCGTCATGCGCGTTTCCGCCTCTTTTTGCTTGTTTTCCATCAGGGGTTCCGAAACATATCCGTTAAGACACGCTGACAAACAAATTAATCCCTCGCTGTATTTTGTAAGCAGTTCTATGTCAGTTCGCGGCTTGTAATAAAACCCTTCAAGATGCGAGATAGAAACTATTTTCATTAAATTTTTGTACCCTGTAAGGTCTTTTGCGAGTAGAATCAAGTGGTTGTAGTCTTTGTCGTCGATTGTTTTATCAAGGCGCGAGCCCTGTGCTATATAAATCTCGCTTCCAATAATTGGTTTGATACCTGCGTCGTGACATGCCTTGTAAAATCTTATTGCGCCGTAAAGCGCCCCGTGGTCGGTAATTGCAAGGGCATCCATTCCAAGCTCTTTTGCGCGCGCAACCATAGGCTCAACCCGCGACAGGCCATCGAGTAGTGAATATTCTGAATGGTTATGAAGATGAACAAAATCCGCCATTATTCCGCATTTCTTTTTATCTCTGGTCTTATATTTGGGTTGACTTTTATCCTACCGAGTTCTAATTCGAACATTATTTTGCGGGCGACCTTTTTTACTTCCCTTGGGTCGTACTCAGGTCCAAAGGCAGCCATGGGTACATCGTTTGGCTTCCCTGGGTCTTCATTTTGGGGTGCATTCTCTGCTTCAACTCTCAAAATGCTTGTTGGATATGCTTGAACAAGTCTTGTGCCTTTTGGCATCCCATCCATCTTAACTTCCTGGCCCTCGTGCCAATTAGTGCTAATAGCCCAGAATTTTTCGTACCCCTTTTGCTTGTCTTGTATTTCCTCTTGGCTTAGTTCTTCCATTCTTACCATATTTTACACTTATTTTATAGCTTCATCAATTGCTTCTTTGATTCCTGACGTTGAGGAATATGGAGAAAGAAGTGAGCGGACTTTGCCTATTAAAAACCCCAAAACTTGAGTTTTGCCAGTTTTGTAATCTTCAACTGCTTTTGGATTTTCAAGAAATGTTTGTTCAATAGCGCTTTTTAGCTCTGACGAACTAGTCTCGGTGGTCTGGGTAGTCGCAAGAACGAGTTCTACGAGTTCTGCAGGAACAGTACTTTCAATGTCTGGCTTTTTGTTAATTATGTAATTCGCGATTTGTTTTCCTGTTACGTTATGTTTCGAACCGACTTTCACAGCCTCCTCAAAATAATCCGCAATTGAACGTTCTCTTATCAGTATTTCTGCATCATAACCAGTTAAAGAATATTCCTCTTCAAACCTTTTTTGCTTCTCATCCGGAAGCTCCGGTATTTGTTTTTTTATATTTAATATTTGATCTCCGGTGAGAATCACCGGTGGTATATCCGGTTCCGGAAAATAACGATAATCGTGTGCTTCTTCTTTTGATCTTTGGGAGACCGTTGTATTTTTTTTCTCATCCCATCCTCTTGTTTCCTGTGCAGGCACTTCACCCCGATCTAAAATTTCTGTCTGACGAACAATTTCCGTTTCAATAGCCTTTGCGACAAACCGAAAAGAATTTATATTCTTGACTTCAACTTTATACTTCGGCAAGTCTTCGATTGGAATATTGGTAGTATTTGTGGCATTTGTAGTATTGGTAGTATTCGAACGGAGTGAGATGTTTGGCTCAAGCCTCATATCTCCTTTTTCCATGTCGGCATTCGATACGTTAAGATAACGAACGATTTGCTGAAGTTTTTGCAAATATTCGACCACTTGAGCTGCGTTTTCAAAATCCGGCTCAGTAACTATCTCGACAAGAGGAACACCTGAACGGTTGAAATCGATTAAAGAAACTTTCTTGTTATCAACTTCCGCGTGGATAAGTTTTCCGGTATCTTCTTCCATGTGGACACGTCGGATTCGAATAGTTTTATTTTCTGTTTGCAGTTTTATGTTCCCTTCAATACCGAAAGGCTCGTCGTATTGTGAAATCTGATAACCCTTTGGAAGGTCAGGATAGAAATAATTTTTGCGGTCAAACTTTGAATTATTTAAAATTTTGCAATTCAGCGCAAGAGCAATCATGACGCACCAATCAATTGCTTTTTTATTCGGAACGGGCAACGCGCCCGGAAGCCCAAGACAAACAGGGCACGTATACGTATTCGGCTTCTTACCAAAATAATCCGCCGAACACCTACAAAACATCTTTGACTCAGTTTTAAGCTCGACATGAACCTCAAGGCCTATAATTGGTCGATATTTCATAAATATTACATTTAAAGAAGAGGTTCCAAGCTAGACAACCCACCAGGTTGATTAGCTTCGCACCTACTCTTTCTACCCGCCAAGCACCCTCCTTTCCTGCGATTTTTCGAAGGCGTTGCCAATCTGGAATAGTAATTTTTCTGAGAATTGCGGGCCTAAAATTTGGAACCCCGTCGGTAAATCCCCAATAAATCCTGACGGAACGGCTAGTCCCGGAATGCCAGCGATATTTGTCGTTACTGTCAAAGCGTCCGAAAGGTACATTGCAAGTGGGTCGTCTGCTTTTTCTCCAAACTTCCACGGCGGGGTAGGGGATACAGGAGTAATAATTGCATCGATTTTTTCAAATGCTTTTTCGAAATCTTCACGTACTAACGTCCTTACCCGCATTGCTTTCTTATAATATGCTTCATAATAGCCGGACGAGAGTGTAAATGTTCCAAGAATAATGCGGCGAACAGCTTCGTCTCCAAAGTGAGTTCGGTCATTACCGTACCTTATGCCGTCGTATCGTGCTAGATTTGATGAGACTTCCGAAGTTTGTATAATGTAGTAGCAGGCGATTCCGTATTGTGTGTGCGGAAGTGATATCTCTTGAATCTCTGCGCCGAGCTCAGATAGCTGTTTTTTTACAGCTTCAAAATTTTTAGATATCTCTGGCGAAAGTCCGTTGATGTATTCATTCGGAACGCCAATTTTTAAACCTTTTACGCCGTCATTTATTTCATCCAGATAATTTGGTATTTTTTCTTGTGTAGTAGTCGTGTCCATGGGGTCATGTCCGGCTGTAACGTTTAGGAAAATTGCCGAATCTTCAACGGTTTTTGTAAAATGGCCGATCGAGTCAAGAGACGAGGCCATTGCGATTATCCCGTAACGAGATACAAGCCCATAAGTTGGCTTAAGTCCTACGGTATTGGTAAAAGAAGCTGGTAAACGAATTGAGCCTCCGGTATCTGTCCCCGTCGCTGCAATGGCCATATTCAGAGCTACAGATGATGCTGAACCGCTTGAGGAGCCACCGGGAACATAATCAGTGTTCCATGGGTTTTTTGTTGGCCCAAAATCCGAATTTTCGCCGGACGAACCATGAGCCCATGCGTCTAAGTTAGTCTTTCCTAAAATAATAGCTCCGGCGTCTTTGAGTTTTTTGACTACTGTAGCGTCATATTGCGGAATATAATCCTTCAAAACATTAGAGGCTGCTGTTGTTCGTAATCCTTTTGTCATGAAGATATCTTTCAGCACAATTGGGATTCCAAGGAGTGGAAGTTTTTCACCCGCTGAGCGATTGTCATCGGCATCCTGGGCTTCATCGAGGGCTTTTTTATTGACGATTATAAATGCGTTTATTTCCGGGTTAAATTTCTCTATCTGGTTAAGGCAGGCTTTTGTCAAATCGTACGAAGAGAAATGACCATCCTTAATTCCTTGAAGCGACTGTTTAATTGAAAGTTGATTTATGTTATTCATTGTCAAGAATTGCAGGAACCTTAAATAAGCCGTTATGGGTTTTATTACTGCCAGAAAGGGCTTCTTCTTGCGTAAGAGATTCTGTAGATTTGTCATCGCGCGTTACATTTTCAAGTCCTGTGACTTGGGAAGTGATTTCAACGCCTTCCGTATCAACTTCGTTTAGCTTTTCGATGTATCCAACAATCTCGTTCAGTTGCTTTTCGAATTTCGGAAGATCACTATCTTTGACTTTTAAATTTGCCAATTTCGCAACATGCTTAACATCAATTTTCATAGGGATATTTTATCAGAGTCTTTTAATAATTGCTTCACGGGCTTTTTGTTCGAGGGAGTCGTCTAAGGGTTCGAGATGGAACTTCGTGCCCTGAGCGGAGTCGAAGGGTTCACCGTACTTTTGTTCGAGAGCGCGAGTTAATAGTAGGTCGGCGAGTTGGGGGTTCTTTGGTAAAATTGGGCCGTGGAGGTAGGTTCCGAATGAGTTTTTGTAAACAATCCCCTCAGTTCGGTCCCCTCCATTATTCCCGAATCCTCGAACAACTGTTCCGAGAGCCATAGATTTATCTTCAAGGTATGAGCGGCCACCATGATTTTCGAACCCAATGAGAGGTTGAATAATATCTTTGATTTTTGGCTCGACCAAAACATTCCCGATCAAACGTTCGGCTCGCTCACCTGGGTTTTCGGTGTAAAGTGGAAAGACGCCGAGGCCGGGAAGTTTTTTATTGTCGGCTGTTCGGTAATATTTTCCGAGGAACTGATAAGCGCCGCAGATAAAGAGCCCTGGAGTCCCCTTTTCGACTTTTTCGATCAGGATTCGACCCTTTGGGCCTTGTAAATCTCGGTTGACTATTTCTTGTTGTGTGTCCTGGGCACCACCCATAAAGAGCAAGTCACTAGTGACTAGGGAATAGGGACTAGAGTCTACAAAAATTTGTTTCACCTCGACTTTGATGCCGCGCCATTCGGCGCGTTTTTGCAGCACGATGATATTCCCGCGATCGCCATACGTATTCATCAAATCAGGATACAACCAGCCAATGGTAAGAGAATATTTCTTCATAGTATTTTCTTTCCGGTCAGAATTTTGCGAACTTCAAGCATTGCAGAATATGTCGGTAGTACGAACAATGTTTCGCCTTTTTCTGTTTCTTCCATCGCGGCCTCGATAGCATCTTTTAATTCAGCGTGGATCTGCGTGTACACTAAATCAAACCCGCCATATTTTAATCTTAAAGCCATATCGTAAACTCTATCACCGCTTATGAATACTTTTCCGCGAAGTTCTGCGATCACCTCAAAGTCTACGTCCCAAATCCACGAAACGTCACGGCCGTCAGGAATCCGGTCGTTTAGAGCAAAAAGAATGTTTCCTTTTTTGTCGAGTGTTCTAACCGCATCAATTGACTGGTTGAAGCCGGCGGGGTTTTTGGAAAGCAAAATTAAAACGTCGCGGCCTTTGTATTTAATTACTTCCTGCCGGCCGAAAGCAGGCTTAAAGTCCACAAGGGCTGTTCTAATAACCTTTTCGGAGATATCGAACGCTTTTTGCGCAACAAGTGCCGCGGCATTTTGGTTATATATGTTGTATTTTCCAATCAAAGGGTGTAGGAGTGAGGGAAATGTTTCCGTCTCAGGATTTGTGAATCCGCATTTTGGGCACACGAACTTTCCAAGATGAGAATAAGAAACTTTTTCATACTTCAGCTTCGTTTGACACTGAGGACAGTAGGTGAAGTCAACATCGTACCCTAACTTATTACTTATAACTGATGACTTGTGATCGATGCCGAAATAGTAAGCCTCGAGTTCGGACTTTTGCGCAATGTACGAGAGCTTGGGGTCATCCCCGTTCGTAAAGACTAAAGTGTTATCTTTTAGTTTTTTTAAAGCATCTTCCCATTTGGCAGCAACCGTATTTACCTCTCCGTACCTATCCAACTGATCTCGAAACAGGTTTAGCAAGACAACTGACAACTGTGAACTGTGAACAATTAACTGTTTAATTGCTTCTCCAAGATTATTTTCATCGACTTCAAAAATGGCGATGTCAAAATTTAACCTCCCGGTTAAGTTTGATTTTTTTATTATACTCGAGGCTATTCCGTTCAAAAGGTTCGCTCCTGCTTCGTTTCTAAAAACTTTTAATCCCGATTGTTCTAGAATTTTCATTAGCATCAAAGAGGTGGTGGTTTTCCCATTCGTCCCCGCAATCAAAACAATTTTGAGTTCTGGATTTTTTTTAAGGACGTCGCGAACAAAGTTCGCATTCGTTTCCATGGCGATATGTCCCGGCCACGTGGAGCCTGAGCCGAAGTTGAGGGTTCGGGATGCAAACAGCACAAGTTTACCGAACAATATTAAAAATGAATTCAACATACTTGAATTTTATCATTAAAACAGGTATATATCGAATATGTGCAAAGAGGAGCTTAAGCATGCTTATAATCCCGAAAGACAAGCTGGAGCAGTAATGGAATCACAGATGAATAATATGATCTTTGCTATGTCGTACGTTTTGTTCGCAAGCATAGAAGTAAAATCGGAGTTAGGACTTGAGTGGATCGTCATGGATCATATGAGGTTTCTACTTGATAAAAATTGCAATAAAGAAGCATTCGAAAATTTAAAAAGTCGGGACAGGTTAACAATACTGGAGGGAGGATGCTCTTTTAAAATTGAGGACGGAACTAGCAAGATGCCTATTGCGGCTGTTTTACATGAAAACGAACTACTATATTTAAGCCCGGGCTTTAATTCTGAATCTTTTAAGGCAAAACTTACTTCACGCAGAAAAAAAAGAAATAGGCAAAGTTAATATCACCTACATAGCCCTTAAAATTCTAATGCGGTCGGCGATTGGTGGGTGGGTTGAAAAAAGGTTTACAAACATGCCGGCTGCCTTCTTCCCTTTAAACGGGTCTTCAATATAGAAATGGGCGGTTCCTGCGGTTGCGTGCATGACCGGCTTTGGATTTTTTGCTATTTTCTCTAGCGCATCGGCAAGTTCATTTGGATATCGTGTAAGAAGCGCACCGGCAGCATCTGCTAAATATTCTCTCCTTCTAGATATTGCCAGTTGAATTAAAGTCGCGGCAATTGGTGCAAGAATTGCCAAAATTAATCCAATAATTATAAATATTCCATTACTATTGTTTTCCCTGTCATCACTTCCACGAAACCACAATGAGCGCATAAATACGTTTGCAAGAATTGCAATTGATCCGACTAAAATCGCGACAACTCCCATAAGTCTTGTGTCGTAATTTCCAATATGTGATAATTCGTGCCCCAGAACTCCTTCAAGTTCGGCTTTGTTCATGATTGCAAGTAATCCTGTAGTTGCGCAAACTGTTGCGTGCTCGGGATCTCGTCCTGTTGCGAATGCATTAGGCGATGGGTCATCAACAACGTAGACTTTCGGCATAGGAAGCCCTGCTCCGATTGATAAGTTTTCGACAGTTGTATACAAAGTTCGATAATCCTTTTTGTCTGCCTCTTTTGCCCCTGAAATTGCCAAGACGAGCTTATCCGAGTTGTAGTATGAGAAAAAGGAGAAAAGGCCTGAGAAAACAAGAATTATGCCAACATATGATAGACCATAACCAAGACTTTGTCCCAGCACATAGGAAACTATAAAGAAAAACAATACGAACAGGATCATTATGACCCAGGTCTTTGTTTTATTTGATCCGATTTGAGTGTAGATTGTGGTTGACATGGAGAGATCCTTCGACTTCGCTCAGGATGAAATTTTTATCAAAATTTCACTTTCACTTCCTTTTTTTCGTCTTCTGTCGCGGCGAAGAATTCAGTTTCGCCAAACCCGAACTGCCGCGCAAAGATATTGCCCGGAAATTGTTTTATTGAAGTATTGTAAGCAAGAACATTCGAATTATAAAACTGCCTTGAGTAGGAAATCTTATTTTCTGTGTCGGTAAGTTCTTCCTGAAGACTTTTAAAGTTTTCACTTGCCTTAAGATCCGGATAAGCCTCAGCAACTGCGAAAATTGACTTCAAAGCTTCGCTTATTTGATTGCTTGCAGCAGCCTTTTCCTTAAGTGATCCGGCTTTGACGAGTGCAGAGCGTGCTTTTGTGACGTTTTCAAAAACCTCTTTTTCATGTTTGGCATAGCCCTTAACCGCTTCGACTAGGTTAGGAATTAAATCTGTTCGCCGTTTTAATTGAACATCAATCTGCGAAAGCGCTTCCTTTATTCTTTCGCGAAGAACTACAAGATTATTATAAGTGAACCAGAGGAAAACAAGCACGAGCAGAACAATTATTCCAAGAATCAAGGGTAAACTCATGCTGATATTCTCGCAGAAACAAACCTGAAAGTCAATCGTTTAAGAGCCATGATTTGAATTTCTCGTAGGGTAGAGTATTTAATACATCCTTTGGCTCGCACCACCCTCGTCGTGCGACAGAGACTCCATAAAACATATTGTCCATCTGATTTGTTGCGTGGGCGTCTGTATTTATTACGAATTTCACACCGAGTCTGCGCGCTTCGAACACTAATGAATCAACCAGGTCAAGACGAGTTGGCCACGCATTTATCTCGATAGCTTTGTTATTCTTAATACAGAAATCAAAGATCTTATCATAGTCGAGTTCGTAACCGTCTCTTTGGTTTATTAATCTTCCGCTCGGATGCGCAAGAATTCGGGCTTTTGGATGGGAAAGTCCGTTTAAAACTCTTTTTGTCATTTCTTCCCTTGGTGTTTTAAAGACGCTGTGTATTGAGACTATTGCACCGTCAATATATTT
>JBGOVI010000039.1:0-7559 GCA_041478035.1 Patescibacteria group bacterium | reverse complement strand
TCCTTAATCCTCAGGTTCTCTATGCACTAGGATGGACTTTTTATAAGAAGTTTAAATAGAAGACAAAAGCTAAGTTATTATCTTCTTCTTTTTAAGATCCAGAACCATCTCTTTAAAATCATGCCCGGCAGCTTCTTCAGAAATGCCGTAGTTTTTTGTTAAAAGTTCTTTGATTTTTATTTCGCCTAACCCTTGTTTCATTTTTTCAAAAATAAAAGTTGCCGATTCATTAAATGTGTAAAGCGTTGATTCTTCTCCGTCAAAAACGGTTATTTTATCTCCCATTTTTTGTGAGACAAACCCTTTTTTGATCTTATATTTCTTCATATTTCAAGAATAATTCTAGCACTTCTAGCGTTTAGCGTAAAGATGTATAATTTAGTTTGTGAAGCTAAACTTTAAAAGAGTTATTTTATTTTGGTTTATTTTCACCCTTTTTATAGCGGCGTTCTTGTACTATAGCTTAAGTAGAAAACCTTTGAACCTTCTAATAATTTCAGTAGATACATTAAGGCCGGATCATATGGGTATATATGGTTATTCAAAAAATACTACACCCGAGATTGATAAATGGGCAAAAGACGCCACCGTCTTTACCAATGCTACGACTGTTGTCCCGATGACCTATCCATCTTTTACAGCTCTTATGACGGGAAAAGACCCATTTCACACAAGAATTATAGTCAACGGCGGACTTCCTCTAAGCTCCAATACTCCGACAATTGCGACAATTTTGAAAAACAATGGATATAAAACAGGAGCCTTTGTCACAAACGCGGTAGATCTCTCACAAGGATTTGAGGAATTTAACACACATCTTTTCAAGATATTTTATCAGGATAAAGGTAAATTGAGGTTTAGGGAGACGTCAAGAGATATTTATGAAAGATTTATCGAAAGCTCACAGAACTGGTTAAGCAAGAATCGCAAAAACAAATTTTTTCTCTGGGTCCACCTTATGGATCCGCACGAGCCTTACTATCCTCCGCAGGATTTAAGATGTAAGTTCGATAAAAAATATTGCGGCGAAATTTCGGGCAAAACATCGGACGATTTAGACGCGCTTCGCGCAGAATACGAATCCTGCCAGAAATCAGTACCTGCCGACCGAGTAGGACTGATGGAGACTCTTTATGACGGCGAAGCGGCGGCGGGCGACAGAATCGTAGGAAGAATTTTGGACAGCTTAAAGCGCCTCGGGCTTGATAAAAATACCGTTGTTGTTTTCTACGGCGACCACGGAGAGGGATTTGACCATAACTATTACTTCAATCACCGGGAAGTTCTCTATAACTCGGCCGTCAGAATTCCCCTGATCATTAAAACCCCTTTTGCAAGTTCGCTCAATACCAAAACAAACGCTCTCATCCAGAATACCGATATTGCGCCTACGCTCCTTGACACTTTAGGAATAAATTATAGCCTTAATAAGTTTGATGGCAAAAGCTTCTCAAGTCAACTTACGAATCCGTTCGTCGCTCTATTATCAAAAAATCGAGATTACTCTTATTCTGTTAACAGCACTTGGACTAAATTTTCGATATCAGACGGGGCATACAAATATATTTACTCCTTACCCGAAACTTGTCTTTTAAACGGCAAAAGAGAGGAATTGTACGATTTAAAAACAGATCCTCTTGAAAAAACTGATCTTTCCGATATTAAGCCAAAAGTAAAAGATAATCTTAAAACCGCTTTATTTAATTTTCTTTCGTCTTACAATTTACCCATAGAGAAGAGGCCTAGTAGCGGTACGGATACGGGTGTTGGGGCGAATCAAAAAATAGTGAAACCTGGAGAACAACTAAAAGATCTGCGTTCACTTGGTTATTAATACTTTAAAACAGTATAGAAAAAGGCAGGGTAATGATGTAGAATAGAGCGATTTTAGCTTACAAATATGGCAGGAAGAAAAAAGTTAATCAACGGAATACTGACAGCTCTTCTTGAAAAAAAAATAATCGACTCGGTTAATATAATCCGTCAGCATAACGATGACCCTAAAATCTATCAATACGCAATACTTCTAAATCAGCCCAAAAGGCATTTAAACGGATCCGGTCCGGGCGACAAAATCTCAACAAGCGGAGTGTCTTTTACGTCGCGCGAAGCCGCGCTTCTTAAATGTGTTGGTGAGGCAATGGAAAGATTTTGTCTATATAATTTCAGTTTTAAGAATCTTAAGCGTAAATCTTATTCTGATAAAGACTGCATCGATATCTCATTTCTCATGAGAGGAAGGGTCCTTGTCGATAAAAAATTGTGGTGGACGGCGGGCTTCAATCTAACGGCAAATAAAAAAGTATTTATTCCCGCGCAAATAACATACCTTTCATTCCCGAGGAAAAAGGATGAAATCATGCTGCGCTTTCCATGCATAAGTACGGGAGCGGCGGGAAGCTTTAACAAAACTCAGGCTTTAATAAACGGGATTTACGAAGTCGTTGAACGGGACTCCTTTATGAACGTGTATCTCGGCAAAATTCCGGTAAAAAAGATCGATTTGAGAGTGATAAAAAGTAAAATTCTTGAGAATATTCTTAAGTCGGTCCATAAATGTAACATGGAACTGCACGTTTTTAATACGACAAACGATCTTTCTATCCCTTCTTTTCTTTCGCTTCTTGTCGACCGGACGGGGATAGGTCCGGCAGTAACCGTGGGGTCAAAATCCAACCTCAATGTGGTAGATGCAATAATAGGCAGTATCGCCGAATCCATAATGCTGAGGCCCTGGGCGAGGAGTTTAATCGTCAAAAGCCGCAAGGAAATGAACGATTTAATCCGAAGCGATATTATGATTAAGCGTACTTTTTATTGGCTTGACCCAAAAATGCTAAAGAATCTTGCGTTTCTCCTGAAAAAGAAAGAAGAAAGATATATAGCCCGGACTTTTAAAAAGACTCAAGCGGAAGAGCTTACTATGTTGGTTAAGACTATAAAAGCAAAGGGTTATGAAATCTTTTATTCCGACATAACCAGCCCTCAAATAAAGAAATTCGGATACCTGGTTTATAAGGTATTTATTCCAAGCCTTCAACCTCTCTACTTAAGAGAAGAGGAAAAATCTTTTGTGAACATCAAACGACTTAAAAAAGTCGCCGGATACTTTGGGGTTAAAAAGGCGATTATAAATCCCGTTCCTCATCCGTTTTTATGAAAAAGAGAAACGCTAAATTCAATCTGGATTTTTTATTAGATAAACCAACCTCTTGGTATGAAGAGTTCCATGACAGGACAAAATTTAAGAAACTTCCTCCGGACCGTAATCCAAAGTTTTGGCCGGACGAGTGGAAGACAGTCTATTACAAAGGATATCCAAGGCTTGAGGAGATTGTGCTTCCAAAGCCGAGTTTGCCCGGGATTTCCCTTGGGAAAGTACTGCTTAACAGGATTTCGACGAGAGATTTTTTGAAAGAACCACTTTCGGTCTTGGATATAAGTAGCCTTTTATACTACAGCGCCGGACTTAAAAGGCGAGGAAAGAAATTTTTTGAAAGAAGATTCTATCCTTCCCCCGGGGGGCGCTATCCCCTCGAAGTTTATTTGATATCACTTAACACAGAACTTCCAAGGGGGATTTATCACTATTACTTAAAGAAGCATAGTCTTGAAAAGATATCGGAACTTGAGAGTTTTAGTATACGTAAATATTTCAATATAAAATGGTTATATGATTGCGGGTTAATAATATTAATTACAGCTGTTTTTAAACGCAACGTGGTAAAGTATGGAGAAAGAGGGTACAGGCATATATTGGCAGAATCGGGACATATGGCGCAGAATTTATATCTAAATACAACCGCTTTAAACCTTGGATGCTGTGCAATCGGAGGATACATAGATGATAAACTGAATAACCTACTTGATATAGACGGAATTAATGAGGCGGTTGTTTATGTAATGGGAGTAGGGAAGCCGAAAAAGGAATAATTTTGATACTTACGATTGAAATATTATTTCCCATCATATACAATATTTCCAGATGAGAAAAACATATATAAAACCCAAAATAACTTCCAAAAAAATCAAACTCAATAAATTTCTTTTTACGGGTAAGTTTTCTGATTCTATGGATTCGTTGGGTTCGGTGGTCGGACTTATGGCGGCGGGGTGTTCAGGAAGTAATTCAAGCACGAATTCGTCCACAATGTCGACTATCTGCGATTCAAGGTCTGCTTAGGAAATCCTCATAACCATGTCGTAAACCAAAATCCAAATCTTTACTACCTCAATTAAGAAAGTTGTGGGAGGGAGTTTTTTAGTAGGCAGCGTGTGATCAAGAATTCCGGATCTTGTAAAATGAACTTCTTTATTCCTTTCCTGCAAGGCTTGCGCAAGCTGATCAGACTCTGATAGAGGAATGTATTTATCCCCCGTTGCTGTTGTAAGGAAAACCGGAGCTTTCAAGCCGTCTATATGTTTGGATGGAGAGAACGAATCATGGGCCTCCTTTCCGATGCCATGGAAAAACTCATCCAAAAGTCTATCCGTTAATACACGATCTTTAAATGTAAATATCTGCCAATCCATTTTTCCCCTCGTAGAAAGCTTATTGAACTGGCCTGCGGGGAGCTTATTTGTTCTAAAACCATTTAAGATAATCATTCTATCGATTATAGGAAGAAGAGAAAGAGATAATATTTCCCTGCGAGAAACTCCAAGAGTTTGGATGTTCGGTGTCCAAGTGATGTCTTTATTATTGAGTCTATAACGGTTGGTAAAAACTGCTTTTTCAAGCGAAGTCAAATCATAGTACGGAGATATTGCACCAACAAAATTTACTTGACCCGCGATTTTAGGATCGGAAGAAGCAATTAGAGCAAGAGATCCTCCAACACAAAAACTCACAAAGCCAATTTTTTTGCTGTCTACAAAATTTTGTTTTTCAAGATACCTGAATGAGTCAGTAAGTTGGTCTATAACTCCGTCCTCTATCAATCTTCTATATACGAAGTTTGAAAGATGCGGAACCAAGGTAACCACGCCTATTCTTGCCATGGCTTCTGCCGACTGTACTAATCTTGGACCATAGAATGTATCGGTTATGCCGAAAACATAGACTACAGCGGATTTTCTTCCGGAGATGTTCGCAGGTAGATAAAGGTCTGCATCCATTGGCCCCTTTTCGGTATTGATAGTAATTTTCTTAACGTTGGGAGCTTTAGTTAGAAATAAGAGCGGACGCGGAGAGTGCTTATCAAATATGACCTGGGAATATTCCGAGAGAAGCAGAGTGGTTTTAACCGCGGCACGGAGAGGTTTTAAAAACAGCAAGATAAGCAGTACGCAAGATACAAGAAAAATTAAAATGAAAATCCTTTTTTTGTTCATAAACTCATGACGAAGAGAAGAGTGATACTCTTATTGTAGCATTTGCATGAATTATTATTAACTGCTTTTTTGCTGGTGAGACGAGAGGTGCTTGGAGAAAAAATCCAACAATTCTTCCCGGTATTTCGAAAAGTAAAGAAAATAGAATTCATCAAAGTTATCAACAAACTCGAGCATACTCTTGAGACTGCTTTTATTAAAAATTTTAATCATCCAAGCATGATCCAGAGCTTTGTTTAATACGTATTCTTTATCTGTAATTTTTTCAATTTTAAAAAATTTGGCTTTTTTTAAAAAAAATATTTTTCCCAAACGATACTTCTTGCTCGTCTTATTCATCCAGGAATTTTTCTCAACGAGAGGCGTTTGATAGCAATTAATTTTACCGTTTTGTCTTCTTACGATAATGCTGTCATCGCCCAGGGCCCGATATTTTTTATCCAAGAGCTTCATGATTGTAGATTTCCCGGCACCCGATTTTCCCACAAAAAGATGAGCTTCGTCCCCAAAGCTATTGGCTGAGGCATGAAAAACGAGAGCTCCGCTTTTTAAGAACAACAGGTGGAGAGCACCCTGCAGAATCCATTGAAATTCAAATATGTTAATTAAGTAAGACGTTTCAATTCTATTTTTACCAAGAGATCTGTATAACATTATGTAAAAATCCTTCTTTTTTCTGAGGATGTCGGGATGGATGAATGATATATCAATAGTAAAATCAATTCTTTTAGGTCTGCTTTTCAAGATAAAATTTCTGCAATAAAGGGTTATGTCTTGTATCAGTTTGTTTCTTTCGGCTTCGAAGATACCGACCATCAGCTTGTTCATTTTAAAATTCACCGCGAGGTTGAAGTCGGCGATATTCAAAAAAATTTTGTTCATTTTATTACTGCTTCTCCCGCCGCTTTGGCTAGCAGAAAAAAGGTCCTGAGAAGAATTTTTGTATCATACCACACCGATTTCTGTTGGACATATTCCAGATCAAGCCTCATCCATTGTTCGAAACCAATTTTGTGGGCGCCTCGGATTACCCACAGAGAGGTCATTCCGGGGAGAACAGAGAATCGTTTAAAATATTTCTTCGGAACTTTGTTTGCCTCAGAAATTGGTAGAGGTCGAGGTCCAACAAGCGCCATTTCACCACGAATAACATTCACCAATTGAGGGAGTTCATCGATTGCTTTTTGGGCAATAAGTTTTCCAACACGAGTAAGCCTGGGATCGTTTCGAATCTTAAAAATAGGCCCATCAGCCTCATTCAGTTTTAAATATTTCGTTTTGAGCTGCTCAGCATTATCAGCCATTGTTCGAATCTTATACATCGTAAACGGTTTTTTGCCTAGTCCGGCCCGTTTCTGCTTAAAAATAAAAGGCCCTTGTGATGTTAGTTTTACGGCGAAGTAGAGCACTGGCCAAAGAGGAAAAGAAATAATTAACAAAACAAGCGCTATTGCTTTTGACACGCGACTATTATACTATAGTTCAAATTTATGAACCTCAAGAAAATTCTTAAGTTTGCCCGAAAAAATTATATCCTCACGGTTTTCTTTCTTGCCATTTTGTTCGTGGGGTTTGTCGCTTCGTATAAGCTTTTTGTTTCAAAACCTACCTATGTTTATGCAAAAGTCAAAGTGGGGCAGGGACTTTGGTGGGCCGCCACTCAAAGGCCTCCGGTCTGGCTCGTAAACTCAATTAATAAAGGAGACGTTTCCTACGGTCTTTTGGGAAGCCCGCAGGCTCAAATTCTTTCAAAGCGTTATTACAGATTTTACGGAAGCGATCAGTACGATATTTACCTCACGATGCGTCTTAAAGCGGGTTTCAACAAAAAGACGGGTGAATATACATTTAACCGCTCGGTTTTATCCGTAGGTTCACCGGTTGATATCCAATTTCCAAAAGAGGATGTTACGGGTATGGTTATTGCTTTAAGTAAGAAGCCGTTTGAGGATAAATTTGTTACAAAAACCATTACGCTTACAAAAAAGTACGCATATCCTTGGGAATTTGATGCAATAAAGCCGGGGGACAGTACATTTGACGGGGAGGATAAAATATTTGAAGTTCTCGACAAGGCCACGATTGACACGACTAATTTTTCCTTTGACCCGTTCGGTAACAGCGGTGCAGGTATAACCGAGCAGACAAGATACATTACGGTCAAGGCAAAAGTTAAATTAAGAGAAGTAAACGGTCAGTTGGCTTTAGGAGAAGACCAGCTGGTT
>JBGOVI010000076.1:0-3556 GCA_041478035.1 Patescibacteria group bacterium | reverse complement strand
GCTATTTCAAACTGTGTGTCAATTGGGACTTACAATATCAATATAATATGAAGTCTTGCAAAACCCTAGCTATTCATATTTTCAACATGACGATTTACATTGCTCTACTATCCTACAATGTTCCGAAGATTTAAATTCGGGTTCACCCCTTGACGTTTGTATATTTATACAATATACCAATTAGGACTATGATGAAAAAACTTAAAAAAATTCCACATTTTAAAACTGAGGATGATGAAAGAGAGTTTTGGGCGACTCATGATTCATCTGATTACGTTGATTGGTCAAAAGCGGAAGAAGTGATTTTTCCCAACCTCAAACCATCAACTGAGAGTATCTCGCTTAGATTGCCGCAATTTTTATTAGCGGAGATTAAGCAGCTTGCCAACAAGAAAGATGTGCCATATCAGTCCCTAATGAAAATCTTCTTGGCAGAAAAAGTAGAGGAAGCGCTTGGTAGAAGTAAAAAGAAATATCTTTACTAACAATGATACTGATATTTATCGTATAATCTCATCGAGGTTTTTATACTGTCCAGCAGGATTTTCGGAATTCCATATGTAGCTTGTAGAGACAAAGCGCGTGGCGCCGGCGATGCGCGCCCTAACAATAGTTTGATCACTTATTCCTCCGTCAACTTCAATCGGTTTGTTCGTTAACTTTTGAAGGTGGCGGACTTTGTCCAGGCGGTCGTCCATGAGGGGCGGGCCTGAGAAGCCTACGCGGTTTGATGTGTAAATCAAAATAGTGTCTAGTTGGTCAAATGGAATTTTAATAGCTGAGACATGAGTCAGCCCGTCAAGCGCAAGACCCACCTCGCCATATTTTTTCGCTTCATCGACAAACTTCTTTTGGTTGCTCATATGTTCTACATGTCCTAAAAATCTTTTGAAACCGGAAGCCGCCCATTCTTCAACCAAGTTTACGGGTTCCTCTACCATCATGTGAAGCTCTAAAAAAAGTTCGCCAGCGTATTTTTTGAAAGGCTCAGGATCTAAAAAAGTTCGATTGTCAGCAAATTTTCCGTCAATAATATCGATATGAACAGTATCCGTGAAAGTCTTCACCTGTTCCAGTTTCGCCTCGATCGAAGCCCAATCTTTTTCGAGAATTCCGGGAATTATCATAACTCAAAGAGTACCACGAGTATCATGGGTATCACAAGTATCACGGGGGATTTTCTACGTCTTTTGTTCGATATCTTTTATTTCTTCCAGGCGGCGCGTCCGTCTTTCGGCTTGATCAAACTTCGTTTCTAAAAAGGTTTTTATCATTTCCTTAGCGGTTTGTTCGTTTATTTCATCAGAAGCAAGAGCCAAAACATTGATATCATCATCGCGGCGAGCTGAGCTTACCTGTTGGACATTCATTCCAAGCCCCGCGCGAACACCATTAAACTTATTTGCGACAATATCTACGCCCACTCCACTCCCGCAGATTACTATCCCGCGCGCATTTTCGGGTTCGCTTGCGACTTTCTCAGCTACCTTCCCGGCATAAACTGGATAGTCATCAGATGGATCAAGCTCGTGCGCGCCAACGTCCTCGTGTTCGAAATTGTTTTCAACCAACCACTGTTTGAGGTTTTCTTTGAGAGCAAAACCCCTATGATCGGAACCTATATATACTTTCATACTTTTGCTTTGCCTGCTGATCCGAACATATCAATTTTTTCTTCAACTACTTTTTGGACCTCATCTTCCACCGGCTTCATAAGTTTTACAACGGCATACTCATCCGGGTTATCTTTTAATTGTTCTTCAAGTTCGGTGCGGTATGCATAGCGCATGTCTGAGTTGATATTCACCTTGCTTACTCCAACTGCGATTGCCTGTTTGAAATACTCAGCGGGAGTTCCCGATCCGCCATGTAGACTAATAGCGCAATTAACCGCGGCTCGAATTCGTCTCAACAGTTCGATATCGAGAGTTTTTGGAACAGGATACTTGCCGTGAAGATTGCCGATAGCAGCGGCATATGTATCAACACCGGTAGCATCAACAAATGCCTTTGCGCCTTCCGGTGTGCTGAACGTCTTCTTAATCTCTTCATAATCTATTTCTTCTTTGTGTACGTTGGAACTGCCGCCAAAATAGTGCGGTTCGCTTTCGACTAACGCTCCTGTTTTTTTGGCGTACTCAACCACTTGCTTTGTTGCGTCAATGATTTCCTCATCCGTTGCATCTTTTTTTGCTTGGGATAAATCAATGTGGATGAATTCAAATCCGGCATCGATTCCTATCTTTGCAGCTTCAACGCTAGGTGAGTGGTCTAAATTGATATACATTTCGATTCCAAGTTCGCTTTTGTAATTATCAACGAGGGATCTTGCATTGGCAGCTCCAATCGCATCAATTTCTCCTTGAGATAGCTCAATTAAAACCGGAGAATTCTTGGCTTTTGCAGCATGTGCTATAGCGACTAAAGTTTCCTGATTGTCTACATTGAAAGCGCCCACGGCAAATTTTTCCAATTTAGTTCTTTCCCATAGTTCACGCGCTTTTTCTTGATTTGTCATTTAGATTGGTTCGGCGGTTAAATTATTGTTTGCCGCGAGTTCTTTGTCAAGCTGCTTTTTTGTGAGGAGGCCGGTTTGTGCACCGACTTGTTCCATTACTCCTCCCGAATTTAAAACTCCCCAGGACATTGCAGTTGGAACATCCTGTTCGTTTAAAATTGCTGCGAAGAAAGCGCTAGCATATGCATCTCCTGCGCCGGTTTTCTCATGTCCCTGTGACGGAGCAGGCTTTATAAAATAACAGTTGTTTGGACCGTCAATCGCATACGCGCCGTTATTACCGTCAGTAATCGAAACTATTTGGGGACCCGTTTGTTTAATCGCCGTTAAAAGTTCCTTCGTCTGTTTGTTTATCTCTTCCCCATTATTCATAATTCGTGATTCATAATTCATAATTTTCGTGGCTTCTTCGCGGTTCGAAAAGTAGATCTTTGAAGCGGTGAGCACTTGTTCCACTATTTCATTTTTTTCTTCAATCTGGTGAGTGCCCGGGGAAAAAGCGATCGGAATATTGTTGGATTTTGAAAATTCTAGGATCTTTTGATACGCATCTTCCCAAACTTGTGGAATTGATGTGAGAAAAATATAATCGAACTCTTTTCCCTTTGGAGCAAAAGAGTGTTGGTTCTTGCTGTAATTAGAGAGAATAACTCTATCTTGTGGAAAATCTAAAATGACATGGAGCGGTGAGTTTTTATCTTCATGCCTCTCTACTTCAAGCGCAACCCCTTCCCTACTCAGCCCCTCCTGGATCTCCCGTGAAAAAAAATCATTTCCAAGATAAGTATAAAATGTCGTTGGTATTTCAAGCCGGGAAAGGCTTACTGAAACATTTGCCCCATTTCCGCCAATCGCCGACTTTTTAATTTGGGATGGAACTTTATCGCCAAGATTGAAAGCCGCCTTTTTATCTTTAATTTCAACATGATCCGGATCAATATCTAAAAAAAGATCAATAACAGAAGACCCGATAACCAAAACATGCATAATCTTATTGTAGCAATATTTAACCAATTAACAAATTAACCAATTAACAGT
>JBGOVI010000026.1:0-9486 GCA_041478035.1 Patescibacteria group bacterium | reverse complement strand
TTCGTCATTTTGTAAATGAGAAGAACTAATTTATGACCTTCTATCCATGCGTTTAATTCAGTAAATGATTTAATCATACATGCTACATACTACATTCTACTTGCTACCTTTTTCATATAATCCTCCTGCAACAGTAAGTTCTGCTTTGATTGGAGGATGGGGATCGTAGTTTTCAAGAAGTATTTTATCTGGGGTGAAGTCTTCTATTTTATCAAGTTTTCCTACTATTTGAACCTGTGGGAAAGGCTTGGGTTTTCTTTTTAACTGTTCACGAACTTGCTGAATGTGGTTTTCATAAATATGAATATCTCCATAGACGTGAATAAACTTTCCGGGTTTGAGTTTGAGAATTTTAGCAAGGATCAAGGTTAACAATGCATAACTTGCGATATTAAATGGTACGCCCAAGAAAAAATCACAACTTCTTTGATATAAAAGAAGGTCAAGCGACCCTCCCCTGTTACTTACCTGATACATATTGTGACAAATCGGAAATCGTGATGCGTCGCCCGGCGCGGCCATATTGTAAAGATACTCAGGGTTCCATGAGTTAACAATTGCATTATGCGCGTTGGGATCTGCATTTAGCTCATCAATAACCCATTGGAGCTGATCAATCGTTCGGCCTTTCTTGCGCGTAGGCCATTTCCTCCACATCTCCCCATAAATCCTCGGTAATTTTCCGTGCAGCTTTGCGAACTTACTATCCGTCCGAATTTTCTCGATAAATTCTTCCTTAGTTATTTGACTTCCGATTTCTGACTTCCGACTTCTGAATATCTTGTATGGGTAATCATCCCAAATGTGCACATTTCGATCCACCAAATATTTAATGTTTGTCTGTCCTGAAAAAAACCAATACAATTCCTCAACTACTCCCTTCCAATAAACTCGTTTTGTCGTCAGAAGCGGAAAACTATTTTCTAAATTATATTCGTGGCGTATGCCAAAAACACTGCGGGTTACAACTCCTGTTCCGCGGTCTGTCTGTTTTATTCCATTCTTTAGGATCTCCTTTGCAAGATCTAGGTATTGGTATTCTGCGTGATTTGATTTCGTCATAGTTTTGTATTATGTAGTATGTATTAAGTATTAAGTATGATGCGCTTGTATTTTATACATGATACATACTACTTACTACATGCTACAAGCTTAAACCTGTTTCTCTTTCTTCGTCGTTGATACCCTCCCGCCTTGCCATTGGCCGCGATATGCACTTCCTCCACCATGAACCATTTGAAATTGAATGTGCACAAATCGCGCGCCCATTTCTATTTTGACAGGAACCGACCCTTCATTCTTAAGGCCGAATGTTAAACCACCGCTATACCCCGGATGGACATTAGTCGTCCTGATAAACAAGCCGCTTCTGAAAGTTGTTGAACGCGGATAAATATGCGCCGCCATATTCTTTGGTAAATTGACAGATTCAATAGTCTTGACAAGATAAAAATCCCCTGGCTTAAAAGTAAAGCTTTTTTTCTTCCCCTTCGTATACGCGGCAACCAGTTCTATGTCCGGGGTTTTGCGTTCCGTTTCACCTAAAAACGCGTCTCCTTTTATTTTATAAATTTCGCCTATTCGCAAGTCAAATCCCGCGCCCTCGGGGTTCGTCAATTCCCGCTCAGATAAACCCTCAACGAGCTTTTTCTTTTTGACTAGTTCAAGTAATTTTGCAGGACCTAAAATCATCTTTTAGCATTAAATACCTTGTTTACTTTTCCGAGTATTTCTTGTGAGACTTGATCAACCGATCTGTTTCCGGAAACAACAGTAAAATGTTCAGGAAATTTTTTGATAAGCCAATCATATCCTTTTTTGACTTTTATATTCATCTCCCAATTGTCATATATCTCCTTATGTTTCTGAGATTTGGAGAGTCTTTTTTCCGCTTCTTCAATGTTTACCTCAAGGAAAAATGTTATATCGGGAACTATAAACTCATGGTACATAGACAAAAGACTAAATGAGGTGAGAGTTAGATTTATAAAATTATCGTAATCGGTCGTGACGTCTGCTGCCCCATAAGCAACAGATGACCAGAAATATCTATCGCTTATTACTATTTCCCCTTTTCTCAATCTCTCGATTATTTCTTGCTGCTGAATTTCGCGGTCTGCGGCAAAAAGGTACTGAAGGGATACCGGAGGAATTCTTACTCTCCCGACTAGTATACTATTCCTTATAAGATCTCCGACAAAACTGTCTGTAGGATTTTTCGTACGGAAAACTTTGTGGTCTTTTTGTAAAGCGTGCATTAGTACTTCTGTCTGAGTCGACTTTCCTGAGGCTTCTATCCCCTCTATTACTATGAATTTGCCGGGATAATTATTTTTTTTAAATTCTATTTCGAAGTTTACCGGGTATTTCATGTTTATTCTCTTCTTATTCTAATGTATTTACTTTATCTTTATAATACCCTCTTTTACTCTCCGGCAAAGCTTCTGCTATTTTTGTAAAAATTGTATGGATTGCTCTCCCCCCCTTTGCAATACGAGAGCCCGGGACATGCTCTCCAAACATTGTCGCGGCATCAATTGGTTCGCAAAATGTGACAGTAGGAATAGCAGCCCTCAACTTGAAATCATAAGGAGGGAGAATGTCTTCTGTTCGATCCAAAGCAACGGGTAGGATGAGCGTATTCTCAGGATCCGGAATCCAATGCCCGATAGGTGTTTTTGGCTTTATGAGTCCGCCTGTCTTTGATCTTTCACCCTCAGGATAAATAACAATTATACGGCCGTTTTCAAATGCCCGGCGGCTTGCAAGAAGTGCCGCGCTATTCATTTTTTCTCTTGCTGCTCTTTCAAAATCCGTAACCACAGGGACAGTTGGCGGCCAAACATTTATACGAGAATACGCGTGAGAAAAAAATTCACCTATTGATGCAACCTGCATCATCTTAATTCCCTGTATAAAAGTGAGTTTTTCTGCAAGATCCGTAAATCCGCTCCTTCTTAATGAAAAATCAATTGCGGAATGATCTACGTGGCTTGCATGACGCGCAACAAAAAGGATATTTTTGCGCTCTTTAATCGCTTCTCTTATAGTCGCCAGATGTTCTTTCCCGTAGGTTTTTATCTCCGGCATAAAGGCACGTGATAGGATCTCAAACGCTCCGTGAACCATGAGATTCTGCTGTATCACACCTTCAATTATAGGCTCGCGGCTTTTTTTATTAAAGCTTCTGAGCATCCCCTCTTTTACTCTACGCTCAAGATCGCCCGCCATGTTTATTGAAAATGCCCTCATTACTCCTGTTGAAACTCTTGAGATAATCTCATTTCTGACCTGATTGCTTACTCCGAGTGGTATTGGTTGGTTAAGTGTTCTGCCGGAGTCTGCCTCTATTGCTGCCATAATTATTTTTCGCGATCAAACTTTGATTCTCCCGGTTCTTTTTGAATTACGTATTTTGCTCCTTTTTTTTTGGCGTATGGAACATCAACTGTTGAGCTCAGTTCTTCAAAGCTCATTGCGCAAATCCTCATACCGGGTGTTAATTTTACCGCCATTCGGCCCAGATTTCCAAGTTCCAAAACGCACTTTCCATCCCACCCCGCATCAAAAATAGACGCAGTCGAATGAACCACTATTCCTAACCTCCCAAGAGACGAACGCCCTTCAAGTCTTCCCATCATGTTGTCGGGAATGCGAACTCGTTCGAGTGTCACAGCCAATACAAAATCCCCAGGCTGCATCACAAAGTGCCCGGGCGCCGCAACCGTTACTTTTTTTGTGATTTCATTGCTGTAGTCTTTTTTTGAAGGATCAAGAAATGCGTGCTCGCTGTGATTGAAAACTCTAAAAACGTTTCCCAAACGTAAGTCAATCGAACACGTTCCGAGATGAGCAAAATCGGGCGTTGGAGTAATTACAATTTTCTTTGACTTTAGCGCAGCCTTTATATCCCTATCCGATAAAACCATATTCGGACTTATTATATAACAATTTAACCATTTAGCAATTTGACAATTTGTTCATTATTGCCTATTCTTAAGATAGTCTAGATTATTTTTATGGAACGAATTAGATCCGGTTTTGATTTTATTTTTTCATCCTACAAACGCGCGGCAGCGGTCCTCTTCATCTTCGCGCTCCTTCTTGCAATCCCCGTCACAATCAGTTTTATTGGCCAACAGCAGGACATAAGACAGCGCGCATCAGAGGTTTGTTCAAATGTCGCGGCCGATATTATGCTTGTTATAGATAAATCCGGAAGTATGAGTGGCGCTCCTTTAATAGCCGCAAAAACCGCAGCAAAAAGTTTTGTCGATGTCGTAGCAGCAAACGCAAACAACCGCGTAGGAGTAGTTTCTTTTTCGAACGACGCTTCAACAAGCCTTGACAGTCCTTTAACCAACAGTTTTTCGAGTGTAAAGACCACCATTGATTTCATTAATTCCAGTGGAGAAACATGCACTCAATGCGGAATTAAAAAAGCAAATAATGAAATAGCCGCTGATAAAAGAAACGGTATCAAAAACGTAGTCATACTCTTAACTGACGGCCGTGCAAATAGAGTTTCGGGAAGTTCAACCACGGATTTTGATGCTTCATCAAAAGCGGCTCTTGATGAAGTCATAGCCGGAAATACTGCAAATCAAACAGTGTATTTTACAATCGGTCTTGGAAAAGACATTAAAGCTGATTTCCTGCAGCAAATCGCAAACTCAACAGGAGGTAAATATTTCACGGCGCCGACGGCAGACGATTTGCAATCCATATATCAGCAGATTTCTCAAATCGTCGGGAAAGGATCTATAAGTGGTTTTGTTTATAATGACACAAATGGAAATGGGGTGCTTGATGCAGGCGAACAAAAACTGCAGGGATGGGAAGCTGATTTAAAAAATTCCAACAATCAAATTTTTCCTTTCACAACTGATGAGTCCGGCGGATTCAGCTTCAGCGGTATTTGCGATAATTCCTATACATTAAGCATAAAACCGCAAGAAGGATGGACGATTACATCTCCAAGTTCGGGAAGCTCTAATATTGCAACGACAAACGGAGGAGCAAGTAATGATAATAATTTCGGTGTAACCCAAAATGGGCCCACTTCTACTCCCGCTTGTACTACAAGGCCCGCCTGTCTTGATGCAACTCCAAGATGCCTTATTGCCGAACCTATCGGCGGCTGGTGTCCCGTGACGCCAACTCCGACGCAGTCGGCAAGCCAACAGTGCGCTCTATATTCAAAAGGTGATGCAAATTGTGATGGGAAAATTGATATGGATGACTTTAATATCTGGAGGGACGAATTCTTGAAAACCTCGACGAGCAAAACTTCTGACTTCAACAACGACGGGGTCATAAATACCGACGACTTTAATATCTGGCGCGACGGTTTCTTGGGATTGTAGTAGAATAGATATATGCTTGAAAGAATTAAAAAAGGAAAAGTAATACTTGGGGCAATGCTTCTTATTGTCATGGCAATAATAATTCCTGTGACTATTGGACAATTGCAAAAAAGCCAGGAAAGCCGCTCCCGCGCATCCGGCGAAGCAGTCTCAGTAATTTTTGATCCACTAACAAAAACTGTTCCTCCCGGAAACGCATTGGATGTGAACGTCACTGTAAACGCTGGTCAAAATAATGTTTCGGCAGTCGATATAAGTTTTACGTACGATGCAAATATCCTTGAGAAAAATACTGGCGTTTTGAATGTTCCAATTTTTACGCCATCCTCTAGTTTTACAACTATTATTAACAATGAAAATACGCCAGGCACGGTACATTTTGTTGGAGTAAACCCTACGTCAAATACACTAACCGGAAGTATTAATATTGGTAAACTCAATTTTGCAGCAAAAACCTCCGGTACTGCAACTGTTGGGTTTTCAAATATTCACATAAATGCGTCGGGTATTACGGGTGCTTTACCTATTGATACAGAAAACACAAAAACCGGGACTTATACAATTAGCAGTTCGAACAACAACGATACTCCAACTCCCACAGGTCTATTACCAACCGTGACAACTGCAGCGGAAAGTCCGACACCCACAAATGTTCCCGGAACAACTTCCATTGATCTCTCTTTGCAAGTGACGGGCGTCGGATCGGGCTCTGCACAAATATATACTAACAATCCCAAACGTCCGCAAAGAAATGTTGAGGTGGGTATTTTTAATGCCCAAAACCAAAGTGTTTTGTCAACTACTGGAACCGTTAACTACGATGCCGCGAGTGGGCTTTACAAAGGAAGTGTTGTCACAAATCTTCCAACCGGAGCATATATCGTAAAAGTTAGAATGGATAATACGTTGTGGCGGCAAATTCCCGGAATCCAAAACATTACGACAGGGAGTGCAAATCAAACGCCCACAGCATCACTCATTTCAGGCGACCTGAACGGTGATAACACAATTGATCTTATAGATTACAATTTATTTTTCGCATGCCTGGATCACATAAGTATATGCAATAATCAATAACCTATATGGATTATCCAAGAGACAACGTATTTACATATCTTTTCTCAACATATAAAAAAACCGCGGGTATCGCATTCGCAGTAATTTTGATTCTCGCTATTCCTATTACTATTGCTCTTGTAGGGCGCCAGCAGGATGTAAGACAAAGGGCATCGGAGTCAACTCAAGTTTCACCAACCCCGACCAGTAATCCTGCTCAAGAGCTCTCGCCAACGTCAACTCCCTCCGCAACAATTTTAGAACAGCGAATTTTTGATTTTAATGACGATGGGATAGTTGACGATCGTGACTTAAATACCCTATTGTTTGGATTTTCTCACAGAACCGGTGACTAAGTACTGGATCTAGGGATTGACACGCCGTATAAGAATTGATTAAATAATCTTACACCATGCCTACAAGAACTGCAATATTAATAGCTGTCTTGGCTCTCGTAACGGGAATTCTTGTATACCTTGCTGTGATAAGTCAAAGCGCGAGGCGCGCACCGACTACTCAGAATCTTATTCCAACTGAAAAACCGGTCGAAAAAACTGCGCAGGTTTTCTTCAATCCTCAAAACGTCGACTTGTCAAGCGGTTCAGCAACTCCTGCATCATCTGTAGATGTTATGGTTGATTCGGGCGGACAGGAAATCGCAGGAGTTCAAATTGAGCTTCAATATGATCCTAAAGCTTTGACCGCAGTCCGCGTTACTCCGGATGCCACGGTGACGTCTTTCTTTGGGACTGGAGCAACGGTTCTTTTTAATGAAACAAAAGTTGACACGGGTAGAATTTCTTACGCCATTGCTGTGAGTCCTGGACAAAATTCGAAAAAAGGAGTTGGCAAACTTGCGATGTTTTCATTTCAAAAGGCGTTTGGCGCGCCCGCGACAACAATTGTCACATTTCTCGATAAAACACTCGTGACGGTGTTAGGAGCAAATCAATCGGCGCTCAAGTCCACAGCGCCCTTAAGCATCGTTCTCTCACAGACTCCAAACGTATTTGCCCCAAGCATCATCCCCTCTGTACCCGTAACTCAGCAGTAGCGCTTGCCCTGAGCGAGCGTAGTGAGTCGAAGGGTACCCATAACCCCGCAATAAGAAATATTGTGGGCATCCGTGGAGTCGGACCACGTACCTCTTTCTTATCAGGAAAGCGTTCTAACCGGTGAACTAGATGCCCGAACTACATATTTTAACAGAGATAGAGGTTTCAACTCAAGAACAACGAATTGTTGACAATAACTTCCATCTTAATCTAAGCTAATAAGAACTGTCCATGGATGAGTTTTTGTTTGTATCAATAATATTTTTAACGGGTACCCTCTCCTCCATTATTCTGAGCGGTGTGAGCGATCTTGCAACAATTCTTAAGATTCTATCTGTAATTGTCTTAGTTTTTTTAATTGGATTAAAAGTCAACCTGGGCCAATCGCACGGGGCTAAAGCAAAGGATGTTCTCCTTAAGATATCGGGGCTGTTTTTTTTGTCGCTCTCTATAATGCTCTTGGTCGTTGCAACAGGAGGAATTCTTAGTCCCCTTATCATCGTTCTTCATATAACAATACTCGCTCTTGCTTTTCTTTTAACTTTCCCGATAGCTATGGCATTTCTTTTTGCTTCGCTCATCTCAATATTTGCACAGTACTACCTGGCATTCAAGGCTCACACTTTAATTTTGGACCCGGCGAGTCTCATGATTCAACTTGTATCAACAGCTGCGGTCGTTCCTTTATCTTTTATTGTCGCACGGAGATATCACCTGGCAGGAAAGATAGCAGACGCGCTTTTTGCCGAACTTTATCTGAGCAAAAATGAAGAAGACGTGATACTTGAGAGTGTTGATGAGGGAATCATCACTTTGGATCGGGAGCTAAGAATTATGAGAATGAATAAAATTGCGCAAGACATATCGGGATTTAAAAACAGTGAAGTATTGGGCAAGGATTTTTTTGAGGTATTCAAACTTTTTGATAGTGGAAAAAAAATTATCCAAAAAGAGCAATTTCCAATAAAAGACTTTTTAAGAAAGGCGTCTTCATTCAAAGAATCTGGAATATTTATAGCAAGATTCGAGGGCCATCTTTCAGAAATCGACTTCAAACTTTCATCACTGCTTGGAGGAAACGGCAAAATTGACGCGTTCTTGTTTGTATTTAATGAAAAGAAACAAAGCGAAACGTTTGTCGCGGCAAGTAGTATATTAGAAAATACACTATCCCGCTTCAAAAACCAGCTTATTAATATTAATACCGACAAGAGAACTATGCATGCATATGATGATCTTGAGACTCTCTATAAACTCGCAACCGGTGAAATACCCGGACTTTTAACAAAACTAGATGTAGGAGAAGCTGTGAGAAAAATAGTTAAGGAGTCCGAGGATTTATCAAGAGAATATCACGTATCGCTTATTAATTCAGTCCCCACAACGCTCCCTCTCCCCATTACAACAAATGCTGCGATCTTCGAACAAGCGATTAGCAAAATATTAGAGCTTGCAATTTTTATCGCCGCGCAAAGTCATGAGAAATTTGTAACTGTGTCTACGGGATCATCTGATGAGAACATTTTTGTTTCTATTAAAACGGCAACCTACGAAAATTTCCCATGGAATAGTGCGAGCGAACTTTTAAAGCCCTTTTTTGGAACTCTATCTAACAATCCGCATTTATCATCTGCGAGCGGGCTTGAAGGATACTTGGCAGAAAGTCTCCTAAAAGAAAAGAATTTTGAGGGTGGTATCACGGGGGCCAAGTTTGAGGATGGCGTACACAAACCGCAGCTAATTTTGACGATCATTCTTCCATATTTGACAGATACAAAGATGCTTGACAAACATTAGTATATAAGCTAATAATAAAATAGGCTCAATTGCAGGTGAAAAAATTGAAAGAATTTATTAAGGATTACAGAAAAGCTATTAATCCTCCATATTCCAGGAAGGATCATCCGATAATAGGAGCGACGCTTCTTATTCTACTTTTGGCAGCTGCTCTTGTTGTTATCCTTCCCAATAGATTTAAGAGCGAACAAACAAAGAAATCAAGCGCACAG
>JBGOVI010000055.1:0-5905 GCA_041478035.1 Patescibacteria group bacterium | reverse complement strand
TCAACCGGTTGGTCAACGTCCGAATCGTGCAGCTCCCGCATTTTACTTCTCAGCCAGAGGAGAATATTTGCTTCATTTAGTACCTCTTTCCCTGTTTCATCGGTCGTCATAAGCGCGTATTTTTGACCTCTTGCAAATTCCCCTCCCGCCATCTTCATCATGTCAACCGCTATTTCTTCCAAATTATCGTAGGGTCTTAAACCTCTCTCTGACCTTATTGCTTTGTCACGATCCTCATTTAGAAGATAAATGACATTTTTCTCGAGTCCTTCTTTTAAAATTTCGACGATTGCGGGCGACGTTGCCAAATTTTCTAGCCTATCTTTAATTTCCTGTCTCCTTGCATCAATGGTTGGATCCCGAGGGTCTATTGCCCAACCCTCAAAATACGACATTATTTCTTTTCTTAAATCTCCTTCTTCGCTAAGTAAACGTTGCAATTCTTCTTTACTTTTAATGGCCCTAATTCTAGCTCTCAAGATTTCTAAGGGATTTACTTTTTCTCCTCCGGGTATCTCATTATTTGCGACTCTTCTGTCAGCCTCCTCTTTTGATGAACCCCCTTTTTGGAAAAGCTCTGACATTAGCTCTTTTTCATCCTCTGAAAAATTCCTTGGTATTTCTTTTGAACTTCTAACAAGTCTCTCCGCCCCCCTCGCAGCTTGTCGCTGCTCTTGTGCTTCCCGAGATTCGGTTTCAAATCTAGTCAGGTCCCGCACCAGCCTCCTCCCTTCTTCTCTGTTAGTTATTACCCCGGTATCGATCAAGTTTTGCGCCCTATCTCTTTGTCTACGAATATAATCTAAATCAAAAACAGAACCCGCCCCGCCTGCATCTTTTAAGGCATCGTTAATCTCATAGATAATAGTTTGAGATTGAGGTTCAGAATAGTCTGTAATATTTAGGGTGTCAGCGGCACCACCTATGCTTATAGCCCCGGATTTTATTGCCTCCTCCCATGCTTCCCGTTCTTCTGCGCTGAGTTTTTCTCCTCTTTGTCTTTTTTCATGAGCTTTCTTTGCCATCTCAAACTTTACAGCTGCAACCCGTGCAACCGCCTCACGTCTTGCGGCATCAGCTGCTTCTGCTGCAACTTGTCCAAAAAAATGCTCTCCTTCTGTATTGGAAATTATTCCTTTGCGAACCATATCTCTAATTTCTTCTCGATTCGCCCTTATTTCCTTTTCATCAAAAACTCCAGCCTGTATAAGCGCCACTGTGTTACCTATTAGCTCTTCTATAGCTTGGGGGGTAATTGCCGTTTTTTCTCGAATTATTTCTTGAGACTGTAGGAAAGTTTTGTAATCTTTTGGAGGAAGCTTACCTTGCGCAATTTGCGCTGCTTGCGCTTTCTTTTGATCATCGGTTAATTCTCTTTTTCGATCCTCATTGAATTTTTTCCATTCAGCTGCTGCCTTCCTTCTTTGTTCTTCAAAAACAGCGGCGGCCATCTCTTGCTGTCTTCTTTTTTCATCGTCGCGGCTGTCCGCGTTTTGGGGTTCCATCCTTCTTCCAGAATACGGCATGCTTGTTGCTGGTGTCAAATTCTCGTACATCATGGCCGTAGTATAGAAGCCGCAGCTTGCTCAGGCTTGATATTTACCTCGCATGAACCTAACAGGATGTTAACTGTAGATTATAGATAACATATTAGATATTATATAAACCACAATGTATGTTACAGAAAGGAATCATGAATTTAGGAAAAAGCTAATATTATTCGCTATTGCAATAATAAAATTAACCAAAAAGCTTCCAAAGAATCCTGAAAGCGCTATTATCACTTATCAAATAATTAAATCTTCAACTTCCATAGGCGCAAATTATAGCGAATCAATGTTTGGACTAACCAAAGCAGACTTTATCCATTGTTTGAACATATGTAAAAAAGAAAGTGGAGAAACATTACATTGGCTTGAAGTTATTATTACCCTATATCCTCGGCTTTCAGATGACGTAGGACCTCTTCGAGACGAGGCTGAATCATATCTAAAAATTTTCATATCATCTGTCTAAACTGCCCAGGGAAATAAGTAATCCCTGCGTTTTATATAATCTATAATATGTAATATGCGGGCTTAGTTTGTGGTTAAAGAAGAAAGAATCCTTGTTTTACCGAAAAATTTCATATCTAATAATTTTTTATCTGCCGTTAAGAAAAAATCGCAATTTGCCTCCGCGGCGCTATGAAGTTGAACATTATCTTCAAAGTCATTAGTCGGACCTGAAAGCGCTTTTTCGGTTATAGTATTGGCAAAGGATACGAGATTGACATCTAACAACATTTGAGATACTCGGGGAAAGGGTACTTTCTTTTTTCCTACATAAAACAATATGTGAATAGAAAGTGGTGAGGCGTAGGTTTCATGGTTATCAAAAACAGACAGCGATATATCTTTTCTTGTTTCTACAATGTCGATAAGAATATTAACGTCCAGAAATACCTTTGCCATATTTTTTCATTATATGCTCGCGGTATCTTTTTTCACGCTCAGCATATGTAGTAGGCGGTAGATTAAGTGCCTTAACTAATTTACTAAATCTTTTTGAATCAAATTTTTTGGGTTCTTCTTTAGCGGGACTAATTACTCCAACTATCTTTGATCTATGTATTAAAGAAACCGACTCACCCCTTTTGAGGGAACAAATAAGTTCAGAAGATTGTGTTCTCAAGTTAGTTGTTGTAATGTAATCCATATTATATTAATATATACACTTAAATGTATACTTTGTCAAGGGCTCGCTTGAAAAAGGTGGCCCGCAGACCCCTCCAAAATCGCTCCGTGAGGCGTGAACGAATAGTTCTGAAAAGCCGAACGGTAAGATTGGTGGGGTCAAGGAGGTAAACATGCGATTTAACTATTCGATATTAGGCGGCACGTTTGACCATTTACATAATGGCCATAAGTATTTTATAAAAACTGCGCTTGACAGATCGGAAAAAATAACAATAGGGATCGCGACCGATTCGTTCACAAAGAATAAACTTTTCCCTGCCTCACTTGAAAACTATAAAACTCGGGAGAAAAGTTTAAGAAATTTCATAAATAACAATGGGTATACGACTCGCGTTCAAATAATTCCGATCAATGATATCTACGGTACAAGTCTGAAAGATCCAAATATTGGTGCACTCTTTGTGACGACGCATGGACTGCCAAACGCAAAGATAATTAACCAAAAACGAACAAAAATTAAATTTCCAAAACTTATTATAAATAAGGTTAGTTACCTTCGGGGAGACTATGGGAGAGTAATCTCTTCAACAAGAATTCGTAAGGGCGAGATAGATCGAAGAGGCAGCGTCTTTGAAAAGATTTTCCAAAATAACGAACTCGTTCTCCTGGAAAATTTGCGAGCCAAAACTAAAAATACCCCACAGGGTAAGCTCGTAAAAACTTTAGGCGAACTCGAAGGAATTGTTCGCAATTCTAGATTTATTATCGCCGTTGGAGATGTAGTTTCTTCAAATTTAGTTAAATTCGGAAGGCAGGCGGATGTTTCAATAATTGATTATAAAGTTGGGCGGAAATCTGTTCGAAACGAACTCGAGTCTACATCAGAAGCAAAAAATGATCCAGGAACTGTAAATCCGAAAGCTGTCGGCGTTCTTAAAAAAGCAATTGAACAAGCGCTCCGAGGGAATAAAGAGATAATTAAAGTTTCAGGCGAAGAGGATTTGCTCGCCCTACCCGCAACTCTCCTTGCTCCTCTTGACTCCCTTATTATATATGGTATGCCCGCCTCTGGCGCTATTATAGTGGAAATAACGGAAGAAAAAAAAGCTGAGGTTTTAAATCTCTTAAAAAAATTCAAGAAAGTTAATAAATAATATCTACTAAAAAATCCCTATCCCCTATCCGTTGTACTTGTATCCTCTTCCCTTTATGGTTTGAATAAACCGGGGCTTGTTGGGATCATCTTCAATTTTTTTTCTCAAACGATAAACTATTTGATCAAGTGCCTGATCTGTTACTCCGGCCTGAGTCTTACTGTCTTTCCAAACATTTTCTATGATCTCATTTTTCTCACAAACGCGGTCGGTATTTGTCATAAGAAACCTTAACAATTTAAATTCTGATGGAGTAAGCTTTTCGGTCAAACTTTCCTCGCCCTTTTTGATTTCATTTCTTTCAGGATCATATGCTAGTTTTTGCCCTTCGCCTTCGCTCAGAGTAAAGGTTGTTAAATATGATTCGAACAAGGGGATTGTTATTTTGCCATTTTTCGTCAGGCCGATTTTCTCAAGCGACTCATTCACTTGCCCTTCTTTTATATCTATTCTCTCCTCGGGAAGCAGGTAGTTCCATATTTCAAAGAGGGATCCTTGTATTTGCCTTTTTGACAAAAGTAATTCCTCGATATTTTTCATTTTTCCCCCTGACAGTACCGCCTCGTATGCGAGCTTTGCCAGCTTGCCGTGCCCGCCTGTCAAACGTTCTATCTCTTTCTTTGTTTTATCATCCGCGCGCTTGTCTGTAATCTTCTCGAGATAAGAAAAGCGGAAGGCGAGTCCTACTTCATCTTTTATTGGCAGGAAGACTGCGTTGCCGACTATAAACTCATGAAATTCCCCAAAAAGCGCAACTTCAAGTACGTCTTCAATTGGCCGCGTAACCGCAAAAACCGCTAAAAAATTGTATTTGACGCGGTTTCTCAAGATTTTAAGGTTCAAGAAAAATTTGTCATCAATCGATGGAATATAGTCCTCAAAACGATCGAAAAGAAAAACAAGATAAAGACCCCGCTCTTTTGCAAGATAGTCTATGCTTTTCTTAAGTCCTTGGAAAAGTATTAAATCGTCAGTAAATTCAAGCGACTCACGCAAAAGGTCATTTACAACTTTTTGTTCGCCGGAAAGATTTCTCTCGCCAAGAGAGTAAGACAATGAGATGAAAATAAATTTGATGATTTCAAAAAAAGGCCTTCCGCGGACTTCTGAAAAATCCATGTAAATAAAGTGAAATTTAGGTTCGTCTTGTCCTAAATGCAGCTCGCGAACCTCGCGATTGTAAGGAAGAAGCCGCAAAACATTACTTTTTCCAACGCCCGGAAGCCCAACTACCTGACAAGACCGCCCGGCTCTCAAGATTTCAATCATTTTTTTTATTTCCGCATGTCTTGTGTTGCGCGGATAGAGTTGTTCAAAATGGGAAGGTTCCATAGGTATATTATAAACCAAAATGTCTTGACTTATATCTCTACTTCCGCCTATGATTATTATATGAAAACCTTTTTAAGGGTGTTCTTGGTCTTATTTTTTTTCCTTTTTCTTTTGCCAAATCGGGCATCTTCTGAGGCAGATCCATGTCAACAGCCGCCTCTTAACTCTCCCCCACCCATCTATTATTTAATTAACAATCAACCCGTACAGGAGGCCCCAGAGCTTTGGGACTGCAAAAACTTAAACAGCGGAAGAAATCCTGATAAGACGTTTCCGCCGCTTAGAATAGACGGGCTTGCAGGAAGCGTAATAGTCACTTTCAGAGGCATAGGCCTAACACCTGGTAGCACTTACCACCTTTGTGGGAAATTTGATCCAAGAGACTGTGCTCTGGATAAATCAGCAACTATTAAAGACTTTAAGGCGCAGCCTGCAACCGGAGGCTCGGGAGGAGAAATAAATATACGGGTATGCGGAGCAGGACAGGAGACGTTAAAAGGTCATGGCGTTGACAGCAGCGCCGCAACCGCACAAAATACAAAAGACACGCTTAACACGCCAGACAGCGGATGTAGTTCTAAAAACGACTGGTTCCATGAAGGACACGTTTATGAACTCCACCTGTTCCAGGACTTGAATGGCCAAGCTCTGCTTGCAACGGCACAATTTTTCGTCATTCATTCCTTTCCTGTTATAAAAATTGCGCCGGCATCCGGTGAAAAATTCTCGCCAGACGCTCCG
>JBGOVI010000077.1:0-3531 GCA_041478035.1 Patescibacteria group bacterium | reverse complement strand
TTTGCAAATTTATATTTTCCAAAACTTCAGATAGGTTTAATTCAAACAAAACCCCACTTTCTGTCATCACAATACTTTTGCTCAAATCGTACTTTGATCCAAGTTGAGCCAAGAGTCTTTCGATCACGCCTTTTACCTCGAAAAAGCTTTTTGTGCTTGAAATTCCCGAGAGAAAATAAGCCTCTTTTGCATTGTCGACCGAATTTCCGAGATAGACTTTTCCGAGTTCAAAAAGTTCGATTTTCTCAAAATTAGATTTATTTTGTGCTACAGCATCGAGTAATCCAATTTTTAATGTGGGCCTCAAGTATTCAAACTCGGCGCTTACGGGATTATCCACTCGGAGAGTTTTTTCAGAATCAACACCAAATGCCGCAAGCGCCCTATCGCTCACAAGTGAATACGTATAAATCTCCGAGAAACCCGCCGAGGTTAGAATATTTTTTATTTTTTCCTCGAGTCTATAATCTTTAAAATACGGAATTGTTTTTGTAGGAATCGCGCCCGCGGCTAGCGTCTTTGAGAAATTGTTATAGCCGTAAAGTCTTGCAACCTCTTCTATCAAATCTTCTTCGATTTTTAGATCGTTCCGATAGGTTGGGATCAAACACTCGATTTCATCCTTTTTGACCGTTGGGGCGAGGTTCAAGCTTTCAAGAATTGAAAGGATTTGTTTTTCAGGAATTTTTATTCCAAGAATTTTGTTCAAACGCTCGATTCTGAGAGAAAGTTTCCACGGTTCGAAATCCTGCCTGCCGGCAGGCAAGTCTTGTTTCTTTAGATCAATTAGATCAGAAGCAATTTCTCCACCGGCAGTTTCTAAAATTAAATCGGTTGTCCGTTTCAGCGCATCAATTGTCCCTCCGCGATTGACTCCCCGCTCAAAAATCGCACTCGCCTCACTCCTTAGGCCGAGCGCGAGCGAGGCCTGGCGTATAAGAATAGGATCGTCAACCTCAACGACTATAAAAACGGCTTTGGTATCCTCGTATGTTCCACTATTCTTGCCTCCCTTTATTCCTACAAGATCGAAAATTTTCTCTTGATCCTCATAAATTATTGCTCCTTTTGGCAAGCGATACAAAAGTTCATCAACCGAAATAAATTCTTCTCCTCCTTTTGCCTGTTTGACCCACATTTGACTCCCTGAAATTTTATGGTAGTCAAAAGAATGAATCGGATTTCCGAGCTCCCACATTACAAAATTTGTGATGTCGACAATGTTATTGATTGATTGTTGACCAATTGAAGCCAGTCGATTTTTTAACCATTTGGGTGATTCTTTGACTGTCACGTTATTTATAATAATTCCTGTAAGCCTTGGGGTTATTGGAAAATTCGGGTGAATTTCGAGCGGAAGAATCTCAGCGCCCTTTTTGGGCTCAAGATTAGTTTTTAATTTTGGGTAGCGAACCTTTTTCTGTTCAATCGCGGCAATTTCGCGCGCAACGCCAATAATTGAAAGTAAATCCGGCCGGTTTGGAGTAATCTCGAGCTCAAAAAATGTCTCCTCATTCTGTTCTACAATTTTTTCGCATCCGAGTCCAATCTCAGTAAGTTTATCCCCGAGTTCACGGGGTTTGAAACTTATATCAATGTATTCTTTTAACCAAAGCAATGGTACTAACATATTTAAAATTGTTCGAGAATTCGTAAATCAGGATTAGTCAAAAGTCTTAGGTCGTCCATTTGATAGCGCAGAGTAACCAAACGAGATAGGCCAATTGCGAATGCAAATCCTGAAACTTTTTGAGAATCATACCCAACAGCTTTTAAGACATTTGGGTGGATCATTCCTGCGGGCATTATTTCGCTCCACCCGCTCATTTTGCAAAAAGAACATCCCTTTCCGCCGCAAACCGTGCATTCGATATAAGTATCAACCCCTGGCTCGACAAAAGGAAAGTTGGTTGTCGCAAACTTGATCTTGACTTTTTCTCCCATTAACTTCCTGAGAACGTAGTCAATTGTTCCGAAAAGGTCTGTTAGGCTGACATCTGTATCGATCAAAAACCCCTCAACCTGCCAAAACTCAAAACCGTGGGAAGCATCAACCTGTTCGTACCTAAAATTTTTTCCTGGAACTATAACTCTCAGCGGGGATTTGGTTTTTTCCATGACACGCCCCTGCATCGCAGATGTTTGTGTTCTCAAAATGACTTCTCCGGGTGTAGCTTTGCTTTCTCGGGTGTCAAGATAAAGAGTTTGTTGGGTATCGCGTGCCGGGTGGTCGCGTGGAATGTTTAGAACCTCAAAATTATAATGGTCTGTTTCTATTTCAGGCCCATCCGCTGTCTGAAATCCAATACCACGAAAAACATCGACAACGTCATAGAGAACTTGCGACATAGGGTGAAGATGGCCGACTGGGGGTCTAACTCCTGGGCGCGTTGTGTCAAAAGTCATTTTTTTGAGCGCATCGCGGCGCTTTCCCGAAAGCTCAGAAGTCCGATCTTCAATTAATTCTTCAACGCTTGATAAAATCTCGTTTGCAAGTCGGCCGACTTCCGCACGGCGGTCTTCCGGAACCTTTTTTATCTCTTTCAATAATAAAGTTAGTTTTCCGGAACGCCCCAAAAAATCAAGCTTGATCGCATTGAGTTCCTCCTCATCCTCGGCCGCGATAATAAGCGAGCTCGCATCATTCTTTAGTTTTATCAGTTCTTGCTCCATAATCTATTTTAACAAAGATTCGGAGTGAATAGAAGGTACGTGGAGTTATTGCTGTGCGCTTTGGAGAATCTTTTTAAACGTTTCAATATCATTTAAAACAAGGTCTGCGAGGATTTTCCTGTCGATCTTAATATTATTCCTTGAAAGACCTGCGATAAATCTGCTATAAGAAATTCCTTCTTGTTTTGTCGCTGCACTGATTCGGGTTATCCAAAGGCGTCTGAAGTCGCGCTTTTTATTTTTGCGGCCGGCAAACGCGTACTCGCCGGCGTGAAGAGCCGCCTCGTGCGCCATTTTAACGAGTTTACTTTTGGTTCCCCTATATCCTTTTGTCAAAGATAATAGCTTTTTATGTTTTCGATGTGATACCAAACCTCTTTTTACTCTTGTCATATTTAATGTTTTATTTTTTTAAACGGTAAAACGTTTAAAAGTATTCTTTTTATTCTATGATTATAATTACCGTATGAAATATTTGCCACACGATCCGATTTAGAATGCCTAAAATTTAGATTAATTCTTTGGACAAATTTTTTAAGCATAAATTATACTGCCATCATTTGCTTTATCTTTTTTGCGAACTTTCCGGTCATTTCTCCAGGTATTGCTTTATGTCTCATGTTTGAATCGCTTTTTTTGCGGCGAAGATGCCGTCTCATTTGGTGACGAAACATTACTTTGCCGCTTGCCGTGATCTTAAAGCGCTTTGCAGCCGACTTACGTGTCTTTATTTTATTCATAAATTAAATAGTTAAAATAGTCGAATAGTTAAATAGCTACTTAACTATTGTTGCCATTTGACCATTTACTTCCTTCTTGTCCGCCCCTTTACTCATTGTCATAACGAGTTGTCTTCCT
>JBGOVI010000003.1:0-24394 GCA_041478035.1 Patescibacteria group bacterium | reverse complement strand
TGTAACAATATAATTTTATGAACAAGTTTTATTTAACCACAGCTATTCATTATGTTAATGCACCGCCGCATGTTGGGCACGCTCTTGAGTTTGTCCAGGCAGACGTGATTAAGCGTTATAGAAAACTTATTGGCGATGAAGTCTTGCTTCTTTCAGGAGGAGACGAAAACGCATTGAAGAATGTCCAGGCGGCCGAACAAGCCGGTATTCCCATTCAGGAATTCGTCGACCAAAATAGTGCGTTATTTCAAAATTTAGCCGAACGGTTAAATATAAAGTTTGACGTTTTCCAAAAAGGAAGTTCAGAGCAACATTACAAATCTAGCCAAAAACTTTGGGAACTATGCGCCGCCGCAGGAGATATTTACAAAAAGGAATATCGCGGACTCTACTGTGTTGGTTGCGAACAATTTTACGAACCTAGCGAACTTAATGAGAAGGGCGAATGTTTTGAACACCCGGGGGGAAAACTCGAGGAAGTTGCGGAAGAGAATTATTTTTTCAAACTCTCAAAATACGAAAATCAAATTCGTGAACTTGTTGAAAGCGATAAACTAAAAATCGTTCCTGAATTCCGCAAGAATGAAGTATTAGGTTTCATAAAACAAGGATTAAAAGATATAAGTATTTCTCGCTCGAACGTTCGCGCAAAAAACTGGGGAGTTCCAGTTCCGAATGATCCCGAACAGAGAATGTATGTTTGGTTCGACGCGCTCAACATTTACCAAAGCGGTGTAGGATTCGGATCGAATGATAAGCAGTACAACAAATGGTGGCCAGCTGATGTGCATGTTATTGGCAAGGGAATAATTCGATTCCACGCAATTTATTGGCCGGCATTTTTACTTTCTGCTGGGCTTAAACTTCCAAAATCCCTTTTTGTCCATGGTTATTTCACCGTCGATGGACAAAAGATGTCAAAGACTATTGGTAATGTTGTTGATCCAATTGAATTAATTGAAAAGTACGGAACGGATGCCCTTCGCTATTATTTCCTGCGTGGAATTCCTTCAACAGGAGACGGAGATTTTTCAGAAAGAAGATTAAGGGAAGTTTATAATGCGGATCTTGCAAACGGCTTAGGTAATTTGGTTGCGCGCGTTGCTAAGCTTTGTGAACAAAACAATATAAGTGCCGCTGAAACTTACAAAGTTTGGTGCGCCGATGTCGAAAAAGGTCTATCAGAATATAAATTTAATGAGGCCCTGCAAGCTATTTGGACACTTATTGCCGAAACTGACAAAAAAATAAATGAGGATACACCGTGGCGGCTTGAAGGAGAGAAGCTGGCAAAAACATTAAAAGATTTGGTTAGAAGAATTTGCGAGATTAGTTATAACTTGCGACCGTTTTTGCCACAAACGTCTGATAAGATCTTGAAACAATTTTCCGGAAAAATAAAATCAGGCGAGCCCCTATTCCCCCGCTTAATATAATTTGTTATCATAATAGACACAATGAAGCGGCGAATTTTGCTGGTAGTTGCTACTCTTCTAATTCTCGTTGGTTTATTCATCTTAGTTAGAGTCGTCGTCGCACTCCTTGCGCCAAAAGGTCACGGAGGTCTTCAGGTTACATCCAACGTAGACGCCGAGGTTTTTTTGAATGATAAATCCGTTGGGAAAACTCCTCTCTGCCTTTGCGATCAAGGAAAAACAATAACATCCAACACTTACAACATAAAAATTGTGCCTCGCGATTCCTCTTTGCAGCCTTTTAATACTCGCGTGTTAGTCAATCCAAACGTTTTGACCGCAGTTGACCGGGTTTTTCTTCCGGGCGCCTTATCGAGTGCGTACATAATAACTCTTGAGAAGACAAGCGAGCGCGACGCTCAAGTTTTTATTGCATCTGTTCCTGATGAAACACTTATCTCAATTGATGGAGAATCACAAGGCGTGACGCCGCTAAATATTAAATCGGTATCTGCCTCTGAGCACGAGGTAGAGATAGAAAAACAATCGTTTGCCAAGAAGACTGTAAGAATCCGCGCGGTCTCATATTATAAACTGGTGCTAAATACAATTCTCGGAACAGAAGGCGCGGCCGAAACGACTACAACACCCGCACCCTCAACTGCCCTTTCGCCAACTCCTGCGGCGTCCCAAACAAAAGTTTTGATTTCCCAAACTCCCACCGGTTTCTTGCGCGTCCGAGCAGAACCTTCTATTTCATCGGTCGAGGTAGGCCGCGTAAACCCGGGCGAATCATATCTTTACGTTGACGAGAATGATGCTTGGTACGAAATAACTTTAGCAAACGGAGCACGCGGCTGGGTATCAAAAACCTACGCCCAAAAACAAACCACGGCCCCTTAGTAAAGGGACTAGCTAATGAAGTAAATAATTAAGATGACAAGCGTCCCCCAGATGACGACTGAGGCAAGGAATGGTTTGTCTGAAAGTAATACTCGCTCAGGGCTCTCACCTTCCTGTTTTTCGTAAATATCCTGAAGATATCGCATAAGTCCATAAATAACAGGGAAGATTGTTATCATAAGCCACTTCCTCTGAAGATAACCGGGCAAAAAATCGGGCAGGAGGATATTAAGATTTATTCGGATCCCGGAAGGACGCTCAAGAAACGTAAAGAGTGAATAAAATATTGCGGTTGATGTGGCGAACATAACAGTATAAACATCAAGGAGCGGTTCTGAATAATGTGACAGGCTTTGACGTATTTCCTGAAATCGCGTACCCGTATAATTTTTAAGAAGGGTAAGCTCCGCTCTTCTTTTTCCAATAGCAAGGAACAGGGACAGCGAGACTGTTGTCAGAAGCAACCAAACCGAAAGATGATAACCGACAATTGCTTCTCCTGCCAAAACTCGCAGGATGTAGCCTGCTGCAATAAAAAATATGTCAAAAATTTCAATAGATTTGAAAATAAATGAATAGAGAAGTTGTATCACAAGATACAAAATACAGAAGAAGAAAAATGCGATCCCTATATATCTTGCAAGTAAAAGCGCACCAAAAATTATTAAAATAAATATCGCGACAGCCTCGTTAATTGTTATTTTCCCGGATGCAATTGGCCGCGCTTTCTTAAATGGATGAAGTCTATCTTTTTTAATATCAACTAAGTCATTTATTATATAAGCAGATGAGGAGAGAAAGCAGAAAGAAATAAATCCCAAGCCAACATTTTCTAATGCCTTCAGGTCAAACAGCTGTCCACCAAAGGTTATCGCAGCAAAAAGCGCGAGATTTTTCATCCACTGCCTCGGACGTAATAACTTCAAAACAAAATATAAATGTCTAAGCATTTTCTTCTTGAATATTATTTTTCCCTAAAAACTTGAGTGTCATAATAATTGATGCCACAAGTACCAGCACTAGAATTATAGCAAAAAGCTTACCACGAGATGAAAGGGTTAATGCAGATAGTCCAAGCAAGAGTGATACAACCCAATAAAAAACAGCAATTCTCCTTTGACCAAAGCCCCGTTCTAGCAATAAGTGGTGAAGATGACCCCGGTCATGAAGAAAAGGCGAGCGGCGTGAGGCAAGCCTTCTTGTGATGGTAAAAATAGCGTCGGCTGTTGGTACCCCCATAACTAAAACCGCTGTCGCAAGCTTTACGCCCGACATAATAGAAAGCACTCCAATCATAAAACCAAGAATAGTTGCCGAGTAACCCGGAAAAATTTTTGCCGGATAAAAATTGTAAAACAAAAATCCAAGAGACGCTCCTGCAACAATAAACGACATCTGCGAAACTATGATGTTTGCTTCATTTAAGACTGGAAACCTAAGGGATGCAATTCCAACAACTACAGCCGCAATACAAGCAACGCCCGGCATCTGTCCGTCTACACCTTTGCTCCAATTAAGCATATTCATTACCCAAACAATCCAAATAATCGCAATAACGCTCCCAACGGTTATATTAAATCCTCCTATTAAAAGAAAGAGATTTGAAAAGTGAAGAATACCTCCGAAGGGATTTGTAATAAAAGGTACGTGGATCCCCGATAAAACTACAATTCCAGCACAAATAATATTTCCTAAGAAACGCACATATGCTGAAATATCATACTTATCATCAAGTAAACCTATCACCACAACTAGCGCACCCGCAGCTAAAATTGGGAGGAAAATAGGCTGCCAAGGTAAAAAAAACATTGATACGGTAATCGCAATATATATAGGAAACCCACCCGCGCGTGGCAAAATCTTTTTATGAATTATTGCCGGGTGTTTATGTTTCCTCGGATCATCAATAAGTTTTAAGCGGCGTGCAATTCTTATAGTCAGGGGAGTTAATGCCAAAACTATTAGAAAGGGGAATATGAATGAAACTAAAAACGAAATAAGCATGATTTTAAAAAACCAAAAAAATTATTTGAAGAAACGCCAAGATGCCAAGCAAGATAAAAAGCAAAGCGGTTACTGAGAGCATTCTTGCCACAAGTGTATTTTGTTTATAAAAAAAGGCGCTCATCAAATTATTAATAAGGAATATAACTACAAAAAATCCCGGAATTAGAAAGACGAGAAATGATGATACAAGACGCTCCTGACCCCAAGGCCTACTATTAATAAGAGGGGTAAGAGGCGGCAATTTTGGGAAAAAATAAACCGTTAATAATGATTGGATAACTATAAAAGATATTGATACATAAAGACAAATTTTGATTAAGTTATCCTGGAGGACAAGTCTAAAATTGTCTTTCATATATTTTTGCATTATCTATCTTGTATCTAAGTTCAAAGCCATCAAGAAAGTTTTGTATCTCCTCTCCTTCTTTTATCTGAATTATATATTTAGGGCGGCTTTTTAATATTGCAGCGCGAGTCTCGGAAGTAGCGTCTTTATAGAAAGTGATATGATATGAAACCGTATATCTTCCCGGCGGCAGCTTATTTGATAAAAAATAAATCTGCGCGCTGTCACCCCACACAAATATATTATCGGAGGGCATCGTTTTGGTTCTAATAAAGGATGCGAGCTTATAGTCGTGGGGAGTGTTTTTATCAAAGAAGGATTGATATTGTTCGGCAGAAATATTACCTGTTACAAAATTTAAATAATTAAGATAATATGGAATTACCCTTTTAAAATTTAACTTAAATGTACTTTCGATAATTATTAGAATGATCAAGCAAAGCGGAATCGAAAATGCAAACAATTTTCTATTTTCAATAATGTAACCTACAAGAAGACAAAAAGAGGGAAGCAGAACGAGGAGATAATGTGTGTAAGGACGCGCTGAGAAAAAAGCATTAAACATTGAAAAGGCGAGCCAAATAAAAATTATTAATCCTTCCTGCCCTACTATTTTTCTATACCTTGTTACGATAAGTATTGATAAAAACAAAAGAAATAACTTGAAATATAAGAGCCCGTTTGGAAAAAGAAAATAATTGCCGTATGCGACATACCCCACATTTTGAGAAAAAACCGCTCTGAAAAAATCCGGGAAAGCGCCGACGGCGATAAAATATACAAAAACAATAAAAATTGGTAAGGCAAACGCTGCGGCATATATCGCTTCTTTTTGAAAGCCGCCTATTGCGCTTTTTATCTCATCTATTATTTTTGCGCGCGCGAAGGATATTTCGTCAAAAAATCGAAGGGCAAAAAGGATTATGGAAAATGCCGCGAAATCAAAAACGGCAACAATTTTCGTCAGGAATGAGAGAGATAAAATAACTCCTGCAATGCCCACCCTAATAAAATTATTTTTTGATTTGACACAAAAAAGAAGGTAAAAAGAGATAAGAGTCGGCAAAACCATAAAGTTTTCAGCGTTTGCAATATTTCCTTCGAGTATTGGCGTGCCGAATAAAAGACCGAAGAATGCAGTTGAAACATAAACCGCTATTTGATTTCTGAAAAATTTGCGCGCGATCATAAAAAAGACAACGAGAGAAAAAATGCCGACTATTGCTGAGGCAAGACGAACATAAAATTGATCGCCTGAGAAAATTGCATAAATCACATAAAGCAAGGGGGGCTTATTATCCCAAATCTGGCTGTACAAAATTCGCCCTGAGCGAAGCGCGCGGCCTATAACTTCATATACTCCTTCATCCCCGTACCAATAAGGCTCGATTATTGATGGCAGACGGAGAAGAGAAAAAACAGATACGACAAAGGATAAGAATATAATATCTTTCTTGTTAAACGTTTTGTCAAGAAACGATTCAATTTTTTCGATCATGATTTTTCAGTTACATGATATTCAAGACGTTTCCCTATTATGAGCTGCACGTGTGAGATAAGAGCCGGCAGAGATGAAAGAAAGAACCCTGAGATTGGCATCAAGACAAATTCAAGCGGAAAAATAAATTGGCGAAAGCGGGATGCCCCGGACTTCTTAGACCGCATATCAAAATCAACATAGATTAATATAAATAGTGCAAAAAGGCAAAGCGTTAAAATAAACCCCGACATTCGAGGCAGCGAGTAACCAAGACTCGTCCTTGTAAATACGGGGTTCAGAAAAACTATTAAGTTTGCTGAAATTGTAATGATATACCAGTTAACCGGCCAAAGAATATGGTCTAAGAGTACATTCCAAAGAAGATATGTTTTTTTAAAAAATGGAACATCGCGCGCTAAAACCCACCATTTAAGATATATCGCATCATCTGAGATTCCCCAAGACCATCTCCTTTCCTGATTATATTTATTTAAAAGACTTTTAAAATAGCTGCTGGAGCGTGGGCTGTCCATTGAAGTCTTTAAAAATATTGGCTCAACCGCTACTTTTCCCGAACTTCTGAAAAATGCCTTGAAGAAAATTCTATAATCCTCCGGAATTACATCCGTATCCCAATAGTCAATTTCTTTGAGGAGCTTGAACGAGAGGGAATAAACTGAATTTGGAATAAGCCGCATCCCCTGAACAAGAAGTGCAATCCGCCATAGGCTTCCAAAAAATGCGATGATCCTTATAAAGGATGGCACCTGCCAAAAATTATTGTAAGTGACATTTGCAGATTGGAAAAAAGTAAGATGAGGATTCTTTGACGTCAAAAATTTATATGAAAGATAGGCAAAAAATTGCTTATCAAAGATTGCATCGGCGTCAACCGATGAAACAGTGAGATATTCCGGATTTAACTTTTTATTTTCGACTAATACTTTATTTGCAAATCGCGCAGCGTAAGCTTGATTAGATGATTTACCTTTCATTTCGGAAGGATTGTCGGGATGAAAAGTTGAATATAAGACGCCGAAAGTATTTTTATAATCATGGGATAATTGCTCTGACTTATCTTTTGCATTTGCCTCTCTTTCTTCAAACGCAAGGAATATATAGATCTGTTTTGTATTGAATGTCTGGTTACGTATAGAATCAATCGTCTCTTTTATTTTTGAGATGCTTTCCTGATATGTCGGAATTATGACAATATGACGCACTTTCGAAAAATCGGCAAGTACTGCAGATTTGCCTAGCCAATCGGTTTTCTCGGCAGCCTTTATTTTTCGCGATGAAACAAAGGCACAATAGGCAAGATTTGCCGATTTATATAACCAGTAAACGTCGAAAAAAAGAATGAAATATGCAAGCTGTACGGGAAAGAAAATCGAACCCCAAAAAGGCATGGTTATTAGAAATACCGCTGAGAGCGGTGGAATCATTTCAAGAACACGAAGTGATTTTCGCGGATATCTTGTAAAAATTTTTGTCGCAAATGCGTGCATGTTATATTGTTTTGATCCCGAACAAGCGTTCGAAATTGCCATAAATAACCTGCTGAAATGCCTCGAATTCGATTTCTTTCAGCCTGGCTAAATACTCTCCTACAATTATAACATTTTTAGGCTCGTTGCGTGTTCCTCGAAGCGGAATTGGGGTAAGAAATGGAGCGTCTGTTTCGGCTAGAATCCTATCAAGAGGTGTTTTTCGAACAAGATCACTGAGCTCAACCGTTTCTCCGGGCGCAATTCCTTTATACGTAACATTACCATCAAATCCTATATAGAAGCCAAGATCGAGTGCGTCAGCAAGCACATCAAACGTGCCTGCGAAACAATGAAACATCCCGGGCGGGTTTTGGAGTTGTGTTTGATATTCTTTCAAAACGCGAACTATATCTTCTCCTGCCTGCCGATTATGGATTTGTAAAGGCAAACTGAACTCAATTGAAAGTTCGATTTGTTTTCGGAACGCATTGAGCTGGAGTTTCTTATCTACAATTCCATTAGATTTGTAAGTATGGTAATCAAGTCCTATTTCGCCGATTCCAATTACTTTATCGTCCTTAGCTAATTCTCGAAGCTTCTCGAACCAGTCTTTTTGTATTTCGCCCTCAAATTCTACATCAGCCTTATCTGCATGATGAGGATGTACTCCAACAATCGCGTACATATTTTCGTATTTTTGCGCCAATTCGACGGCCCGCCAGCTCGAAGGAATGCTTGTCCCGGTGTTAACGATTGCACGAACCCCAGATTCGAACGCCTGTTTTGCAACCTCGTCGTAATCGTTATCAAACGCATGAAGATTTAAGTGACAATGAACATCAACCATAAAAATAGGGACTAGTGACTAGATATTAGTGACTAGATACTAGGGAAATTATACAGTAATTACGAGGAATTCGGCTGATTATTTATCGGGCGGACTCTCTCTAACCATTTTTCTGCCGTTTTTATTGCTCCATTTTCAGTCCAAGCAATTGCTGAAACGGAAAACGACTTGAGGCCTGGAACTTGCCCATTAGTTTCGCCACCTACAGCATAATCCTTCCTACCAAGCCGCGTTATACTTCTTCCTCTAATTTCACGAACTTTGTATGTAACTTCTGTTTGTTGACGTTCTATTCTTCCTTCCATATTCAAAAGTTTTTCCTAGTCACTATTATCTAGTATCTATTCCCTACCTAGTAGTCCATTCCACCCATTCCACCTGGCATGCCTCCGCCTGCGGAAGGAGCCTTTTCTTCGGGGATGTCCGTAACGAGCGCCTCGGTTGTCAAAACCATCATTGCAACACTTACTGCGTTTTGAACAGCCGATCGCGTGACTTTAGCTGGATCAATTATACCCGCAGTTAACATTGACCCATATTCCATTGTCATCACATTGAACCCATAATCGGTTGCTTTGTTCGCCTCGATTTTTTCAAGAACTACTCCTGCATCTTCCCCCGCATTTTTAATAATCCAGCGGGCGGGCTCAACAAGCGCTTGAAATAAGATATCGATCCCGACTTTTTGATCTGCAACCTTTGTCGTATCGGCTAGCTTTTTAAGCGCGCCTCTTGCGCGAAGAAGAGTAACTCCTCCGCCCGGGACTACTCCCTCTTCGATTGCAGCCTTCGTCGCAGCGACCGCATCAATTACCCTCTCTTTTTTCTCCTTCATCTCAATCTCGGTTGCAGCACCAACATTAATAACTGCTGCGCCTCCTGATAATTTTGCCAACCGCTCTTCGAGTTTCTCGCTATCAAAATCTGAGGTTGATCTTTCTATCTCTTTTTTAATTTGAGCAATGCGATCGGTAACCTGCGCTTTCAAACCTTTTCCTCCGATTATTTGAGTTTCTTCATTGGTTGCTTTTACTTTCTCCGCCTGTCCGCAGTCTTCTACTGAGACTGACTCAAGTTTTCGCCCGGTGTCTTCAGAAATAACGGTCGCGCCGGTCAAAGCTGCGATATCGGCAAGCATTTCTTTCCTGCGGTCTCCAAAACCCGGAGCTTTTACTGCCAAAACATTTATTGTTCCGCGGAGTTTGTTGACAACCAAAGTTGCCAAAGCTTCACCGTCAATATCATCGGCAATAATTACGAGATTTTTTGAGACTTTGACAAAATTCTCAAGGAACGGAACTAAATCTTGGATAGAGGAAATCTTTTTGTCGGTTATTAAAATATATGCATCGTCAATCTCAGCTTCCATACGGTCTGCATTCGTCACAAAATATGCTGAAGCATAACCCTTATCAAACTCCATTCCTTCTTTATAATCGATCGAAAACTCGAGGCCTCGGCCTTCTTCGACCGTCACGATTCCGTCTTTCCCTACTTTATTTAATGCTTCGGCTATTAACACTCCTATTTTTTCATCCTGCGCTGAGATTGTTGCAACTTTTGCAACGTCCCCTTCTCCAACTTTCTTTGACATCTTTTTAATCTCCGAAAGTACTTCAGAAACGGCCTTCTCCAAACCCAATCGCAAAATCATTGGGTTTGAACCCGCCGAAACCGCCTTAAATCCCGCCCCAACTATATGCTGCGCAAGAAGCGTCGCAGTCGTGGTTCCGTCCCCCGCGACATCATTCGTTTTTGAAGCCGCTTCTTTGACAAGCTGTGCTCCCATATTTTCAAATGGGTCGGGGAGCTCAATTTCTTTGGCAACAGTCACTCCGTCGTGCACAACGTTTGGCGCGCCCCACTTTTTATCTAAAGCGACATTGCGGCCTTTTGGACCAAGAGTTGTAACAACCGCGTTTGCGAGCTTGTCAATTCCTTCTTTTAATTTTGTTCGGGCCTCTTCCCCGTACTTAATCTGTTTCGCCATAATTTTTAGATTTTAGGATTTATGATCTATGATCTAGGAAATTTCATACATCCTAAGTCCTAGATCCTACATCTCCTAGCCGACTATTGCCAATATGTCTTTTTCCTCAACTATCGTCCACTCTTCGTTTCCAACTTTAACTTCATTTCCGCCCCATTTTTTGTACATGACTTTTTGTCCTACTTTGACCGTCATCTTTCTAATTTCTCCTTTTGGAGTAACTTCACCATCTCCTATAGCCATGACGAGTCCAATTTGTGGTTTTTCTTTTGCTGTCTCCGGCAAATAAATTCCCCCCGCCGTTTTTTCCTCAGCCTCAAGGGGTTTTACCAATACGTTATTGAACAATGGCTGAATGTTCATCTGTTTTTTATCCTGAATTCTCTGTACCATAATTTCCGATTAAGTATTCTAATTTAATCGAGCTTATTTGTCAAGATTAACCAGTGTTATTGACTTCTTCGTGGAAATTGGCTACGCTATTTACAACGAGCAATGAAAATTCTAACAAATAAGTTTTTTATTCTGGGAAACTTATTACTCCTGCTAATCGCGATTCCTGTTACGCTTTATTTTGTTAAAAAACAGCAGGAACTCCGAAGCAAGGCGGCTCCCTCATCAAAGCTATACATTGATCCTGCAACCGTTAATACCTCAACCCAGTGTCAGAGCGCAAGCGTTGACCTGACTATTGATCCCGGAAGCAATATTGTTTCAATTGTTGACTTCTATATAACATACGACCCGACAAAGCTTGATATAACTCAAATTACTTCGAGCACTTCATTCCCAACGACTGTACGCGCATCAAGCATTTCAAACGGCGCGGCCAACATGTCGGTATCTGTAGGAGCCGACGTAACGCGCGCGGTTTCATCTGTTTCAAAGGTTGCAACTATTACTTTTGTTCCAAAAGCCCAAGGAAGCGCGCAAATCCAAATTGATTCAAGCAAATCTCGGGTGTTCTCGCTTGGCCCATCTGACCAACCTACAGAAAACGTCCTTTCATCCGTTATTCCCGGAACAATTACCATTGGAAGTTCTGCTTGTCTTACGGGAGGAACAAGTCTAACTCCAACAGTTGCTCCAACTGCGGCTCCGGGAGTGGGTGGTTCTTTATCGCCAACACCAACCGCGGCAGTCTCAAATCAAGCACCTATCTGTACAAGTTTATCCGCCTCACCCGCGGCAACCGGTTCTGCTCCTTTCTCGGTTCTTTTTACGGGACAGGGAAATGATGCTGACGCGGCCGGTCTCATAACAAAAGCGACCTTTACATTTGGAGACGGGACAACAACTCAGGACGTAACAACCGGGTTAAATCAGAAAACGGTCTCGACGCAGGCAAGCCATACTTACTTGAACCCCGGCATATTCCCTGCAACTTTGACCTTTACGGACAACGCGGGAACTCTTAGTCAGGCCTGTTCTCAAAACATAACGGCAACATCTGTAGGATCCGGATCTGCCACCATCACTCCAACGTCGGTGCCGACAATCGCGCCAACCTCAACTCCAACTTCAACGCCTATACCGACGTCCGTGCTTGTCGAAAAACCGACAGCCGCACCCACAATTGCGCCGACTGGGTCAATTGGACAAACTATTGGGATAATAGGAGCAGTTGTCATGAGCATCGCCGCCGGTTTCTTCTTCCTGGCGCTCTAGGTAGCTTATAGACTACTGTCTACAGTCTACTGCTAGTTGTTTTTAATTGCTGTAGTCGGTGGTCTGTAGACTGATAGCAAACTTAGGCTTTGAGTACTGCCAAAAATGCCTCTTTGGGGACGTTAACTTGACCTATTCTTTTCATCTTCTTTTTTCCTTTTTTCTGTTTATCAAGAAGTTTGTTTTTCCTGGTTACATCCCCTCCTGACATTTTTGCCAGAACATTCTTTGAGTATGCTGTAATTCTTTCTGATGCTATTATGTCTGACCCAACCTGGGCGCGTACTGAAACTTCAAATTGATGTCTTGGAATTTCTTGCGCTAAAGCTTTCACAATCCTTCTTGAAAAATCGTCCACCTCACTTTTGTGGACTACGAATGACAACTCGGGAACAATGTCATTGTTAACTGAAATATCAACTCTCTCAAGTTTTGAAACTCTAAATTCTTTGATTTCGTAATCAAATGATGCATAACCCGATGATAAAGTTTTAAGCTTATCGTAAAAATCATAAATAGTATTGGCAAGGGGCATTTCAAATTCGATTCTTGCCTGCGTACCAAAATAAATAATATTCTGGCTTGCTCCGCGCTTATTATGTATCATTTCAAGTATCGAACCAAGATATTCAACGGGCGTGTAGATTTCTCCGGAAACTACTGGCTCTGATATTTCATGTGCTGAATTATCCAGATCTTTTGGATTGGTAATACTCTTTCCGTCGACCAAATATTCAATTGAGGGAGGCGCTGCGAAAACTTCAACCCCCTCCTCGCGTTCGATTCGTTCGATAAGTATCTGCGCGTGCAATAATCCCAGAAATCCGCACCTAAATCCGGGCCCGAAAATAGTCGATTGCTCGGGAGTAATGGTCAGCGCCGCGTCATTCAGTTTTAACCGAAGCAAAGCCTTGCGTAAGTTTTGAAAATCAGAAACCGATGTTGGATAGATAGATAAGTAGACAAACGGCTTTTGCGGGATATACTTTGCAAGTGATTCACCTTCTCCTTTTTCATTTAAAATTGTGTCTCCTACTTTTGCCTGCGTGATATCCTTAATATTAGTGATGATGAAACCAACCTCACCGTTCGCAAGCTCTGACGAACTTGAATACAAAGGTCTCATAAAACCTACATCATTAACCAAAACTTGAGACTGGTCGGAAGAAAAAGTAATTCTGTCGCCCTTCTTAATTTTCCCGTTTTTGACGCGTACGTAAATTACAATTCCGCGGTGCTCATCATAAATTGAGTCAAAGACAAGAGCTTGTGTTGGGGCGTCGATTGAACCGTTTGGCGCGGGAATTTGTTCGATAACTTGTTCTATCAACTCCGGAACTCCCTGGCCGGTCTTAGCAGAAATTTTAAGACTAGAACCCGCAAGAAAACCAAATGTATCAACAATGTCTTGTTCGACTTTTTCAATATTTGCGGTTGGCAGATCTATCTTATTTATAACCGGAATAATTGTTAAGCCGAGTTTTTTGGCAAAATTGTAATTTGCAACAGTCTGCGCCTGTACGCCTTTTGTCGCATCAACCAAAAGAACTGCCCCCTCGCAGGCATAGAGGGTCCGAACCACTTCGTACGAGAAGTCGACATGTCCCGGCGTGTCTATCAGATTGAGGACGAACTTTTCCCCCGTGATACCCTTTGCCTCATATTCCATTCGAACCGGTGCCAATTTTATAGTGATTCCATGTTCTCGTGAAATTGCGCTGCTGTCTAAAAATTGCTCTTGATTCTTTATGTCTTGTTTCCGAATCGTCCCTGTAATTTCGAGCAACCGATCCGCCAGCGTCGACTTCCCATGATCAACATGCGCGATAATACAAAAATTCCGAATATCTGATTGGTTCACTTGGAAATTATATCAGAAGAAAGATTAGGAGGTTTGCACGGATATATGTTTTGGATCAAATGCAGGAATATTCTCTGTCGCATCCAAAATCTCTATCCCCAAAACTTTGCCATTTTTATCCTCATCTACGATAACCGAATGAGATATTTCACGGCTTACATCATATTTACCCTTTGCCAACTCTATATACATTGCGTCTGTTTTTGAATCATAATTTATTTTCATTTTTTCTCCTTAGATAGTAACAAGCAATTACAGTAATTCTCGATCCTTCAGTTACTGTAATTGCTTGTAATATTTTACCACCAACCTGTCTTCGTCGCAATCGCCGGTTTTTATAACTAATTATTGTTTCGTCTGGATTTATTATAGTCTCCGCGATCATTTTCTGAGATATGTGACGTTTTCTTAGCTGGAATTTAGCATGAGGGGTAAATACAATAGGCATAATTTCTATATTTTGTCAGTAAGCGGGGCGAGGCGGGCGCCCATTGTTATAAACCTTTTGTTAAAAACTTCCATAAAGGGTCTTTCTCGTCAAATTTGCCTCGACGGATATGGCTTAAGCTATCAATTTTCATTGTCTCAACTCTTGCCCAAGTCGAACGTAAGTCTGCGTCTTTTCCTTTAAAATTATCATCTTTTTCCGACGTCTTCATCGCGATTTTTAAATCCTCGCGATATTCTTTAGACCGCATATCTGCCAAGACTTCCCATTGTTTCACAAATTTACTTTCTACCCCCGTGAGGTTTTTGGGTTTTATAATAACTTGCTTTTTTTCTTTTTCCAAGGCTGCTTAAAGTGGATAGTTTCCAAGAACCTCAATCAAACCCTGATGTTCGGCAAGTTTTAATCGTCCATATAGCGACTCCACAGTATCTCCCGGTTCAACCGGAACAAAAACCCTTTTTAAAACCGGGCCAAAATCCGCTTCAACTGTTGCGATATGGATGCTTGATGTGGCTTGTTTTAAATTTAGAAAATTAGCAACCGCTGCTTCTGTCATCATCCCCTGATTCCAAGGAGCCTCTGATTTGTCTTCGAAATGATACGGCTCGTCTTTATTATCGGGAATTGCTCCCGGATGAATATTGATTGTCGGTCCCTGAAACTCATCAAAATAGTCCTGAGTCAAAATTCGATTAAATCCTGCCATTACTGCCAAGTCTATTTTCATAGATGTCATAAGTCGTCCGACCCTATAGCTGTATTTGGCTCGATAGTCTCCGGCACTCATGCCCTCTAAACGTTGGTATGGTAATGCCACTGACGGAATATTATTATCCCGGGCAAGCTGTAACCCAGGTGCACTTTGAGTACCTGCAACCGCGAGTCTTACAACTCCGTGAAAATCAGGTTTTCCACTTTCTGCGAGAATTGCTCTGAAATTTGATCCTGGACTTGTGGGGGAAATTAAAAATGCAATACTAAAATTATTGGGGATTTCTCCTTGCTCGTTCCGAGGTCTATTCGTTCCTTCTGGAAATAACATCTTTAAAGGCAGCAAACTACATAGATATTATTTGCAAAAATGATAAATGTCAACAGATAGATCCTATCTTAGATCTAAAGTCTCAGAACTATAAACCAGATCCTTTGGTTTTATAATAACTTGTTTTTTCCCTTTTTCAACTACTCCCGCATCAATTGCTTTAAATTTATTTTCACGAATAATATCTAATGTTTTTTTGACATCTTTTGCTGGGGTAAAAATTGCGTAATCCTGGCCCATGTTATATGTTTGGTACATTGCGTAATCGTCAAGTCCCGCATTTTTTTGAATGAAATTGAATACTTCTTGAGGTTCAAAAATCTTTTCGATAACGTATGAAAACGGCGGTCTTGCGCGCATTATCTTTCGCATCCCGTGTCCTGTTATATTTGAAATATAGTGAATATCAATATTATTTTTAAGGAGGACACGAACTAGTTTTGCGTAGATATTTGAACGAGTTAAGAGAGCTTCACCATAAAGTTTACCGCCCGGTATTTTTGCTCCATACCCTCCCTTTACTTTTTTAGCAACTGCCCTAGCTAGTGAAAGTCCATTTGCATTTACTCCGTTACTTTTTATAAGAATTATTCGATCTCCTGCCTTTATTTTTTTATCTGTAATTAAATTTTTCCTGGGCGAAATTATTCCGACAGCAGAACCGCCGAATTCTGCTGATCCCGAAACAATAATTTGCTTCATTGTCGCAGTTTCTCCCCCTCCCCAAGATACGCCTGCAACATTACAAGCTTTCTTCCATCCGTTGATAAGATCCCTCATCCGCTTTTCATCATATAGCCATTTGTTGTCTTCAATCGCCCAATAGGCATGCAGGACAAGAGGTATCGCTCCAACTGTTACTAAATCATTGATGATTGTGGCAACGGTATCGTAAGCAATAACATCGTAGTAGATTTTTCCTGTTATTTTTCGTGTTCCGTCGGCAACCAGATTTTTAGTACCCAAGCCTTCAATAACAGATGCCATATAAATATCTCCTTGTTTCCAAACGTATGCTGATTCGCCCCGAGAATCGGGGACTTCTTCAAACCCGTGCTTTTTTAAATTTTTGCCTGTTGCTCTGGCGACCTCTTGAGCGAGTTTTTTAATGGGGTCTTTGGTATCGTAGTCGTCGCCAACTTTTCCATATGTTATTTTTTTCATCAAGCATTAAATTCCAAACATCAATCGTTTATAAGCTTGCTAAATGCGCGAAAGATTTTGATAGGGCACTTCAGGTCTTAGTGTTTCTGCCACGCTTTATATATAACTTATTTTATTAAGAAATTCCAGTCACTAATCCCTATTCCCTAATGTCTAGTCCCTATTCCCTAGTTTTACGGGTTGAGTTTCGGCCCTTCTAAGAGTTCGCCGACTTGTTTTAAGATTAGGTCTCGGTTTTTAAACTTTTTCAGGACTTCTACAATATAGTACGCTTCTTTTATGTCAAAAAGCCAGGTGAAAAATATATAGGCAACGAGCCCTGCAGCCGATGCAATACCAGTCAAAACCAAAAGATTAACAGTTCTCGTTGTATCAAAAACCAGCTGGTCAAGAAGCTTAATTGGAATATATAGCGCCAAACCCATGACGACACTTGAAACAAAAATTTTCAAAAAGCTCGTTAAGATTTCCTTTTTGGGAAGATGAATTTTTTTATCGAGAAAAGCAAACATAAGAATTACTCCGACGATTGAAGACAATGAAAAAGAAAGCCCAAGGTAATAAATAGGCAGGTGGTAAACAAGAATCAGTATGTACGATGTGACAATATTAATCACGACACAAAAAAGCGTTATGTAAAGGGGAGTCCTTGAATCCTTGCATGCATAAAAAGACCGCAACAAAAGGGGAATCAGTGCGTTTGCAGTAAGCGCAATCGCAAAATATGCAAGTGTTAATCCTGTTGCAACAGTTGCCGCCCAATCAAATTTTGATGCTCCAAAAAAAAGGCGGACGATAGGAATTCTTAAGACTATCAGAATTGCTGAGATTGGAAGGGTTAAATAAATTATTTGATTAAAAGAACTTGTAAATATCGCCGAAAACTCAGGTTTTGATTCGGACTTAAGAGATAACGCGGGAAATGATGCTTGAGCAATAGATTGTCCCAGCAAAAAAACGGGGGCGGCGGCCAAAGTTTGCGCTAAATCAAAAATGACAAGAGAACGCGCCGAAATAAAAGATGCAAAAAATACATTAGCGGTGGCCGCAATTTGCCCTATTATTAAAGTCGCTGATCGCGGAATCATGAGTCTTGCGAGTTTAATTATTCCTGGAGAAATATCAAATGCAGCTGAGAATCTGAAACCCGTGACGTCAAGTGCAGGTAATTGAACTAAGCAGAAAAGAATAGATCCTACCAGTACTCCAATTGTTGCGCCATATATACCAAGACCAAAAAATGATGAGAAAATAACCAAACCCAAAATGATCCCAAAGTTATAAAAGGCAGATGCAATACCCGGGATCACAAAATGCTGAAATGATTGAAGCGTTGCCGTAAATATTGTTCCTAAGATAAAAAATACTTGGGTAAGCTGAATTATTATCATAAGGTTTGACATGAGAACTAGCTCTTGTTTCGAAAACCCTGGAGCAATTAAAGTACACAGTTGGTAGGAAAAAACAATTATAACTGCCGAGACTAACATAAAGAATATAAGTCCTATGTTAATTAGCGCTGAGGTAAAGCGAAAAGCTTCCTGTTTTTTCCCGCGTGAAAGATAGTCTGTAAAAATTGGGATGAATGAGGCCGATAACGCACCTGCAATAACTACCTGAAAAACAAAATCCGGGATTCTAAATGCCGCAAAAAATACTCCAAGCGCGGATGATGCACCAAATAACGAAACCAGTAATCTATATTTTAGAATACCTAAGATCTGCGAAAGAATTGTTGTCAAAATAATAAATGATGCTGCGGTGAATATATTTGTTTGCCTAGATGTTAGGGCGCCTATACCTCGTTTAACTATGTTTGAAACCATTGTAATATCCAGTATATCATGCTAAAATTGCCCAATGCCAGTGATAAAATCGGCGATTAAAAAACTCAGACGGGACAGGAAAGTTACGCGCGCAAATAATTCGTTCCGCGGAACGCTTGACAGTGCATTAAGAAAAGCTCGCAAAGAAAAAACGGCAAAGGCCGTATCTGCTGCTGTTTCGCTTGTTGACCGCGCCGTCAAAAAAAACTTGATGCATAAAAACCGTGCCGCACGTATAAAATCTGCTCTTTCAAAACTTTCGAAACCCGTTTCAAAATCCGTGGCAAAATCTTCCAAACCAAAACCCGCCCCGACTGTGAAGAAAGTTCGACCAGCAAAAAAATAACCTCGAAAACCCATATCCGCGGCAATCAGCTATAAATCAGCGGTAATCAAAGGAAATTTGCTTTTGACATTGTTTCGCAAACTATCTAAACTAATTCTATGGCTAATTCACCGCGCGTGAATATTAATCTTATTGGGAAAGGCAAAGCTTCGTTTTCGCAGGATTTTCTGAAATGGACCTTCAATATTGGAAAAATTATCATTGCGGCCACTGAGCTTGTGGCGCTTTTGGCACTCGGATATCGCTTCTATATAGATAGAAAAATAATAGACTTACACGATCAGATTAAGCGTGAACAGCTTTTTGTCGAAGGCCAAAAAATAAAAGAGGAAAATTACAGAAGTATTCAAACTCGCCTCGCCAACATAAAACAAACTGATGAGGCGACAAATATAAAAATCGCAATAATGAATAATATTCTAGAATCTGTATCAACAGGTAATTTTACATCTACTAATTTAACTATTGACAGCAACACCATAAGACTTGACGGCGTCGCGTTCTCCATCTTTCCGATTAACTCGTTCGTTGATCAGCTTAAAAAAAATCCGGCAGTTACATCCATCTCTCTTGACGATATTGCAAGCACTTCTCGTGGTATTCAATTCAAAATAACAATCGAGTTAAAAGAAGTAAAAATACAATGAATCTGAACAACCTCATTAATAATATTAAAAAGATTTATTCAAAATACCTGGCCTCGCCGGAAAGCGAAGGCATTCAAAAATTGACTGCCTACTTTTATATCATTCTAACGCTTGCAACGGTATGTTTTTTTGGAATTGCGGCAATTGGGCCTACTCTTAATACAGTGTCCAACCTTAATAAACAATATAAAGATAACATGACGGTCTATGAAGTACTAAGCCAAAAACTTGCAAATCTCGCGCTTCTTGATTCTCAGTATCAAACAATACAGACAAATTTAGACCAGCTTTATGCTGCAATTCCAAAAACAGCTGCAGTTCCAAAATTAACGCGCCAGATAGAAAACATAGCTTCCGCAAATGACCTCAAGGTTACAAAATTTAGTGTTGGCACGGTTGAAATTTTTCCTAATGTAAAAAATAAGCCAATTTACTCTTTTTTATTCAGCATAGATGTCGCGGGAAACAAAGCTAATGTAAATAATTTTATTGCCGATGTAATTAATTTTGATAGAATAGTCGCAATTGAAAGAATAATAACGGGTACAAATCAGGAAACTCAATACACCACGTCTTTTACTGGAAGAGTATATTTTGCACCATACTAAAATGATAAAAAATCTACTTTATTTTTCTATTATAACAACGATTGTAATTATTTCCTGGATCTCATTTGGTGTTTATCACAGTTTCACAGCTTCAACTATTGCGCACGATACAAGTATTTTAATAACGCCTATCCCGGGAAGATTTGACGATGCAACAATTCGCCGCATAACAACAAGACACGTAATTCAAGCAGACCTTTCGCAAAAAAAACTTGGAACGCCTTCAGCTACACCCACCCTAACGCCTGCCGCAAGCGGTGGAAAAACAAATGTCGCAACGGGTGCGGCAGGGCTTTAAATATGAAAAAGGGCTTTAGTCAGAAAAGGATTCCTACTCTTTTCGCGCTTTTAATACTCTTTGCGAGTGTTTGGGTGACATCCTTTCTTATTAAAAATCAAGTGTTGTTTGTCGGGCGCGCAACTCCTGAAAAAAGTCCGCAAAATGTAACAATCTCAAATGCAGGCGATTCTTCTTTTACCTCTTCCTTCACAACTGGCGAGCAAGCCGTATCAGCAATCTCGGTTGAGGGGCAAGATAATGTCCCTTATGCGGTTTTTGACGACCGAGACAAAGTAACCGGGAAAAAAACGCCTTTCTATTCGCATTTAATAACTGTTTCAAACTTAACTCCTCAAACCTCTTATAAATTTACGATTCTCTCAGATGGTGAGACTTATCCTAAGGATGGCACGACTTATTCTGTCACAACAGGACGCAGGCTCCCAAAGGCGGGAGCGACTGACATTATTTCTGGGAAAGTAATACTCCCTGATGGAAATAATGCAGACGATACAATTGTCATCCTTGATCTTGATGGTATCCAAACCCTCTCGACTCTAACGAACGGCCGGGGAGAATATAAAATTGATGTTGGATCCGCGAGAACCTCAGATCTTAAAAGTTTCTTTAATGGCAACACATCATCCACAGCAACTCTAAAATTTACCCGGGGGAATCTCGCCTCGCTTGTTATGACTCTTCTAAAAGACACTAAACCTGTCCCGCCTGTTGCCCTATCGTACCAGTATGATTTTACGCAAATTCAAAGCGAGGAGATTTCCACTGCTTCCTCTATTCTTCGCGTGCCGAGCCAAACGATAAAATACGGAGATATTAAAATTATTAATCCGCGTGAAAATGCTTCTTTTATAGACGCACGACCTTCATTTTCCGGAACTGCTATTCCTAACCAAAGCGTTAAGATTACAATCGAATCAAAACTCATTGAAACAACTGTTATTTCAGGAACAAATGGATTTTGGAGTTTCAGACCAAGCGCGCCGCTTGCTCCGGGGGACCACAAGATAACCATTCAGACTCTTGACCAATATGGGATCTCAAAAACCATAACTGCTAACTTTGCTGTATTTGCGGGCGGAACACAAGTTGCGCAGTCTGCGACTCCGTCTGCGACCCCAATTGTAACTTTTACACCGACGCCTAGTGCGACGCCCATTCCAACAGGAACGCCAATTCCGACCATCATGCTATCGTCTCCTACTCCTACGATAAGAACCGTTACTCCAATGCCGACTGTAACTCTATCACCAGTTCCAACTGTTATGTCACCTACTTCAGTTCCGACAAAACCTCCCGCTGTAACCCCCGCACCTTCAGGAAGCACCTCGGAAGTTTTCTTAACCGTCATATCAGTGATATTTATTTCCACCGGAGCCGCTTTGTTGTTTCTACTCTAAAGATAATCTAAAATAACCAAATGAGGGTTGGGATTATTGGCGCCGGATTTACGGGGCTTTCGGCCGCTTGTTTTTTGTCAAAAAAAGGCCATAAGGTAACAGTATTCGAACGGGACGAAGCTCCCGGAGGTCTGGCAGTCGGATATAAAGAAAAAGAATGGGAGTGGAGTCTTGAACGTCATTACCATCACTGGTTTACAAATGATAAGAGTGTTCTCGAACTTGCTTCTGAAATTCACCATAAAGTAGAAATTCGAAGGCCAAAAACTTCGTCTTTCGTTGACGGCGGAATTTTCCAGCTGGATTCGCCTACCTCTCTTCTTAAATTCCCAAAACTTAATATTATTGATCGGGTACGAATAGGCGCTTCGCTTGCTTTGCTTCGATATAACCCTGTTTGGAAACCCCTCGAACATTTTCACGCCGAACCTTACCTCAAGTTTTCTATGGGCAATAAAGGTTATACGAAAATTTGGGAACCGCTAATGAAGAATAAGTTGGGTGAGTACGCATCCGTCGTTTCTCTCGCGTGGTTTTGGGCGAGGGTTTATAAGAGAACCCCCAAGCTGGCGTATCCTGAAGGAGGATTTTTAAGCTTTGCGCAGCATCTGCAAAAAGTAGTAGAAAAAAACGGTGGCAAGTTTTATTATGAAACCGAAGTTGTTAAACTATCATCGCAACAAAAACCGGAACTAAAATATAAAGTCAGTAGTCATACGTCAGTAGTCAGTAGTCAGTTCGATGCTGTTGTCGTCACAGTTCCGAGTTTTTTGTTCGCAAAAATAACTCCTGCCCTTCCACATTCTTATACTGATAATATCGGGAAACTAAAAGGCATTGGGGCGATGAATTTAATTTTAAGACTTAAAAAGCCTTTTTTAACAGACGGGACTTATTGGTTAAGTATGTGTGATACAAAATCGCCTATACTTGCAATTGTTGAACACACAAACTTTATGGACAGTAAACATTATAATAATGAGCACGTTGTATATCTCGGCAATTATTTGCCGCCGGATGATCCTCGTTTCAAAATGTCAGCCGAACAACTTTTGAAACTCTACGACCCCTGGCTCCGGAAAATTAATCCGAGCTATCAACTCTCAATTATCAACTCTCAACTATTTCACGCTCCTTTTGCCCAACCTATTATTCCGCCAAACTATTCAAAAAATATACCGCCATTTGAAACCCCGCTTAAAAATGTATATTTGGCGAATATAGAACAGGTTTATCCGTGGGACCGCGGAACGAATTATGCAGTTGAGCTAGGAGAAAAAGTATCAAAACTCATAAGCTAATAGTCTACCGACTACAGACCACCGCGAATTGGCTGTAGACAGTGGACTGTGGACTGTTTGCAAAAATGAAAAATAATCTATTGAGAATTTTTTGGGCGGCTCTCATTTTCTATTTTGTCTTCTTTACTTTTTTTGGTCTTAATTGGGGTTCTCCTTTTTATTTTCACCCGGATGAGCGCAATATTGCATCCTCGGTCTCACAATTAAACCTTGTTTCAAATATGAATCCGCACTTTTTCGCATATGGATCGCTTCCTATTTATCTCGTTTATTTTTTAGGGATCGTTGTCAATTTTTTATTAAGACACGAACCTTTCTTGATTGTTCAATTCGAACAAGCAGTAATTATTCTTAGAATTGTTTCGGCGATACTGACAATCGGTCTTGCCTTACTTATCTATAAAGTCACAGGAGAATTGGCGAACAAAAAAGCAGCTTATCTTGCTCTAATTTTTTCTTTGACAAGCACTGCTTTTTTTCAATTCTCACATTTCGGCACATATGAGTCTTGGCTCGCTTTTTTTTCCCTCCTTGCCGCTTTTTGTTTTTCCCGCAAATATTTTATTTTGGGTTCATGCCTTTTGGGTCTTCTTTGTGCACTTAAATTATCATCCCTGGTTTTGATTATCATTCCCCTATATATAATATCTACCGAACACAAAAACTTCAAAACAACAACCAGAAAGTTTTCAACCTTTGTCTATTTTTTTGTTCTTTTTTACATAATTTCCGCTCCGTTTAATATTATTGATCATAAATCCTTTTTTGACTCAATGAAATATGAAGCAGGAGTTGCAACCGGATCTCTTCCTGTTTTTTATACGGGTGACTTTTACAATACTGTTCCCATCCTTTTCCAATATGAAAAAATCCTCCCATTTCTAATTAACCCTTTATTAACTTTACTTTCAATTCCTGCGATTATTTATTCTATTTATTTATTAATTAAAAAGAAAGATCATATTTTTGGAATTTTTGTTATTTCATTTTTTGCTTTATTTATCTCGGGTTCTCTCCTTTTTGCCAAATGGACCAGGTACATTGTACCGTCAATTCCATTTATATACATACTGATCGCAATATTTTTAAACGAGATCTTTAAAAAAACAAAAATTCTGAAATTCGCTCTATTTATTTTTGCGGTCGTTGGTTTAGTTTTTTCATTCTCATATATTAAGATCTCGAGAATTGATCAAGATACCCATATCTCAGCATTAAATTTTGCAAAAAAAAATATACCTGCCAATGCAAAAATAGTTTCTGAAGTGTACGACCTCGGGATTGTCCCTTTTAACCAGCGCTAT
>JBGOVI010000002.1:0-28917 GCA_041478035.1 Patescibacteria group bacterium | reverse complement strand
GGACGACAAAGAGGGCGGCGGAAATCTATGTGCAGGCGTTTGCGCGTAAAAGCACTACGAAATTTACTACCGTTCGATTCGGCAACGTGCTCGGGAGCGTTTTAAAAGAAACCTTGGATTCCTCACAAAAATTGACGATCTTTTTCAGGACCTTTCCCGATGCCGAAGGGATGGCGATAATGACCTCTTCAACCCTATATTTTCTGATTATGGCCTTGAGACGCTCCGTAGTGCCCAGTATCGGCACTCCATGTAACCGCATTCCCTTTTTTATGGGGTTATCATCCACGAATCCAACCACATTGAAGAGTGTGCCGGATTGACTCCTGATTTCCTTCACAAGGTTGCTTCCGGCATGACCTGCGCCCACCAGCAGCGTTCTTTTTCCGGTACCCGCTCGCGGCATCAGATACATCTCACGGTAAATACGCCAGACCAGCCTGCTGGACGACACGAGGAAAAAAAGGAGGAACCAGTCCAGGAGAAATATGGAACGCGGATAAGGAGCAAAGTGACGCACATACATGATCGTAAAAACCGAAATGATGGAAGAAATAGTAACAACCTTAAATATTGCGATGGCGTCGTGAAGAGACGCATAACGCCAGAGACTCCGGTACAGGCCGGAACTGAGAAAAACAAGAGGCTTGACGATAAGGATCACGTAGATGCCCTGGAAAAAAAGGGCTTGCATATCAGCGGGGATATGAAAGTCAAAACGAAGCAGGAAGGACAGAACGAAGGCCGTTACGATCAAAATCATGTCAACCAGAAAAACCAGAAGTCTTTTTTTATTGAACATTCTATCTCCTGAAAAGACCGTTAATGCGTAACGCCCTCACTGCATAAGACCTTGGCAAAGGTCAGCGATAAAATTTTCATGTCAAGAAGAAAAGAGCGATGAGTAAGGTAGTATTCATCAAACGCGACTTTATCGAGAATCGGGAGCTCGTCTCTCCCGTTTATCTGCGCCCAGCCGGTGAGGCCGGGGGTAAGCAGGTGAATGTTTTTTTTAGTTCTCAGAGCAACAAGATCATCCTGGTTGAATAGCGCCGGGCGCGGTCCCACGAAGCTCATGTCCCCCCTGAGAATGCTGAACAACTGCGGCAGTTCATCAAGGCTCGATTTTCGCAAAAAACAGCCTATCGGCGTCAAGTACTGATCAGGACCAGAGAGCAGGTGGGTGGCAACTGCCGGAGTATTGATTTTCATAGTACGAAACTTCGGCATTTTAAAGAGGGTATTATTCTTCCCTACCCGGTCGGACCAGTAAAGGACCGGGCCTTGAGAGGTCATTTTCACGAAAATGGCAACAAGCACCAGTGGTATGAAACCAAGAAGTAGTGCAACCAAAACCAGGATTATGTCGAAAACTCGTTTCATTAGTCGTCTGATCACACAAGCTAAATTTCTTAATGCAAAGTTATTTTATAAGAGCAGAATAAGATCAAGATTCAATATTCTTAGTTTTCAAATACGTTTTATACCAGTCAGCGGTCTCTTGCAGCCCTTGTGCCATGGTATAGGGCGGGGTCCATCCCAATTCCCGGCGGATTTTTGAGCTGTCAACAGAAAGCGAGCCAAGAAGCCTATCCAGGGAGGATGATTTGCCGATCAGCTTTCCCGCAAACCGCATCAGGAAAAGCGGAAATGGGGCCAACCGCGCCGATCGACCGAGAGCAGTCGCAATCCGTCGTATCAATTCAGGCGAGGAGACGTCTTCACCGTCGCTCACCAGATATATTTGCCCCGCCGCTCGTGGATGAATTATACATTTGATAATGACATCGATCAAATTCCCGAGATAAATCAAACTGCGGCGGTTATATACGGCGGCAAAAGGCAAAGGCCAGCCCTTGCCCACAACCTTGAGAAGGCGTAAAAAATTGCCGGGATTACCAGGACCGTATACAAGAGGAGAGCGAATAATTACCACTTCCATTCGCGATTTCGAAGCTATATTTCCTAAAATTTGTTCAGCTTCTAATTTTGATACGGCATAAGGAGTATCCGGGTGAGGATCGTCTTTTTCAGAAAAGGCTTGAGCATAAGTCACAGTACCGTTTACTCCGATAGAACTCAAGAAAACGAACCTTCGGACCCCGGCCGCCGCTGCTTTCTGCGCCAATAGTTCTGTTCCAGCGGTATTAATGCGAAGAAATTCAACCTGAGGTGCGACGGCAGTTTCCTTTACGATATGCGCCCGCGCGGCAAGATGAACTACTGTATCAACGCCTATCAGAGCTTTTGACCAATCAGTGTCGTGGCTGATTGATCCTACGTTTACACTATCTATGCCAACCGGCAGAATGCCTGTTTTTTTTGCAGAACGGACCGTCCCCCGCACTTTCCAGCCATCGGACTTCAACCGAGTACACAGCGCTTGACCGACAAACCCGCTAGCTCCGGTTATTAACAGTACTCTATTAGTTTCGTCGCATTCCATCTCGTATTTGTTTTATATCCCTCTGTCCGCAACAACCAAATCCACAGAAATTCTTCGTGAAAATAGAATTTTTAATTTTGCTACAGGGCTCTCCAGGGAACATGTCGATTAGTGAAAAAACAGCTTAACAGACATCTTTGCTTTCTTGAAAAATTGTTTCAGTCCGCGAGTCTTCGCGATTTCCTGCAATATGATCTTCGGATTTAAGTAGAATTTTCGTTGAATTGAATTCTGCATGTGCCGTAATTCCTGGGGGCTAAAGAACTGGCTGATAAAAGGAGTTTTAAAAGCAGGGTCGGGATTTTTAGCAAATTCAAGCCAATAATCGTGCTTGATAAAACCTTCATCTAGCATTTTTTGATAAAGATACGTCTTCGGCATGGGGGTGCAGACAGAGCAATGTAAATGTTGCGGCTCAATTTCTTTTACCAAACGCAAGGTCATATCTATATCTTCTTGCCTTTCCAGTGGAGCACCGATCATAATATAGGCGCAACGATCGATCCGATATTTATCCGCTACTCGAAAAGCATCTTTGATCTGTTCAACTTTTATGCCTTTTTCCAGGTAATCCAATACTTTTTGAGATCCGGACTCCACTCCGAAGTAAATTCTATAACACCCGGATTTTTTTAAATGACTGATCAGTTCTTCATCAACATAATCCACTCGTGAGCTGATTTTATATTTTATGCCCAAATCAGCTTCAATCAACAACCGGCAAAATTCTAAAGTTCGTTTTCGGCTGATAGTAAAGTTATCGTCCTGAATAAAAAACTCTTTTACACCCTTGTTTACCCAAAACCTTACTTCCTCGAGTATGTTTGTCGGACTCCTGAAACGGTAAGGCGTCCGTCGCAAATCGCAGAAAACACACTTTTGCGGGCAGCCGCGAGAAGTCATAATATTCACAGTATGCCCGGTGCAGGCCAGTAGATTAGAATACTTACTGGTATCAACCAGATCGTAAGCAGGAAAAGGCAGTTCGTCCAAGTTTTTCACTTGTTCCCGCGGAGCGTTGATCTTGATCGCTCCCTCTTTCGTTTTATATCCAAGCCCTTTTATTCCACTAAGCTCCGCATCACTGTCATTCCTTTTTTCTTTACACAGCGCTACCAATTCCGGGAAAGTTGCCTCGCCTTCACCGATAACAATATAATCTACACAATCTAATTCCAGCGTCTCCTGAGGGTACAGCGTGGGGTGCCAACCGCCAAAACAGATTTTTGTACGAGGACTGCATCTTTGAATTACTTTGCAGACTTCCATGCAATTTAGTAGATTGAATGTTAAAACACTAAACCCGACTATATCAGGAGTTTCTTCCGCTATAATTATCTCAAGATCATCGAGGGTTAATCCATCTGCATTGGAATCTATGATGCGCGCCTCTATCCCTGAATAATTCCTCAACGCAGCAGCCACATAGAGCAGTCCAAGAGAGGGCCTCACGGCATTGCTTTTATCAGCCTTAACGTATGCGTACGGTTCGATGTAATGAAGGGCGGGTGGAATTATAAAAAATATTTTCATACTCTGTTTTTAATTATGCCTCATAGAGTGTGGTATAAAGTTTTCTATTAATTACCACTGCAATCATTTATGCCAGACGGTGCGGCCGACATACTCAAGATAGCTCATAATGATTCGCACGACCTTTTTTGAAACATTGTCCGCATCGTAATCCTGGATTAACCTGAACTGGCGGGTACTTTCTGCATGATGGGCAATCACGATTTCTATAGACTCAAGAACCCTGTCCGCTTTAAGTCCACACATGATCAGGGTCCCTTCGTCCATCCCCTCCGGTCGCTCATGGGCTTGACGAATAGTTACCGCGGGAAAATTTAAGATAGACGATTCTTCCGTGATGGTACCGCTGTCTGAAACTACGCAACAAGCGTTCATTTGCAACTTTACGTAGTCAAAGAACCCAAGTGGCCTCAAAAAACTGACACGCTTATCAAGGTTGGCCAGGCCAAGGCTTTCAAGTCTTTTTCTGGTGCGCGGATGAGTCGTAACAATGACCGGCATATCATATTTTTGGGCAATGGCTTTCAATGATTCCAGCAGATTCTTAAAGTTGCCCTCACTGTCGACATTTTCTTCACGATGAGCGCTGATAACGTAATACTTTTTCGGCTCTACGCGCAGCCGTTCAAGAACATCCGATGATTCTATCTGCAGCCTATAATACCCCAGAACTTCCTTCATGGGTGAGCCGGTTTTAATAACTGTTTCCGGTTTTATCCCTTCTGCTAAAAGGTATCGCCGGGCGTGTTCGGTATGGGTCATGTTTATATCACTGGTATGATCAACAATCTTGCGGTTAATCTCCTCCGGCACTCTCTGATCAAAACAACGGTTACCGGCTTCCATGTGGAAAATCGGTATTTTACGGCGTTTTGCAGAAATAACAGAAAGACAGCTGTTCGTATCCCCATAAAGCAGCACCGCATCGGGCTGTTCCCTGGCCATAATCTCATCAGATTTTGCAATGACATTGCCGATGGTTTGTGCAACTGTTTCCCCGACAGCATTCAGAAAATAATCCGGTTTCCGTATGCCCAACTGCTGAAAGAATATCTCATTCAGCTCGTAGTCATAATTCTGTCCTGAGTGTACTAAAACATGGTTCAGATGCTTATCCAACTCGATTATAATCCGTGATAATTTAATAATTTCTGGACGCGTACCCACGATAGTCATAACTTTAATCGGCATAATTCAATCATCCTCCGGAATTGTTTATCTATGTGGTCGTTGATTTAACTGCTATCGCAACAACTCGCCGCCTGGTTGCAAATTCACGTCTTCTATCATCAAACCGTGCATTTTCAGCAATGCTCTCGTACCTGCCAGATCGAGAACAGTGTCTGCCGAGCTAAGTTCCTTATTCAAAACATGTATGTGCGGTTCTTCTCCCCCTTGTAATTCCGGGAGCATGGGGCGTATAGCGTAATAATCCCCCCGTTTTACACATCGGGTGGCTTCTTCTTCGGAAACCATAATCTCGTGCATTTTTTCAGCCGGCCTTATCCCGGTAATCTTTATTTTTATCTTACGGTCGCCTATTAATGTCCTGGCAATATCGATAACAGTCGCGGCAGGAGCATTCGGAACATAGGTCTCCCCACGTTTTGCTTCTCGTATTGCTGCAAATACCGTGTCTACTGCTTGATTAAGACTAAGAAGGAACCGAGTCATCTCAGGCACCGTAATGGTCACTGGTCCGCCGCTTTTGATCTGTTCATGAAACAATGGAATGACCGAACCGCGGGATGCCAGCACGTTTCCATACCTCACACAGATAAAACGGGTTTTAGGATTCAATATATTTGCGGCAATAAAAATACGTTCCTGGATCGACTTTGTCATCCCCATTACGTTTACGGGTTTACAGGCCTTATCGGTGCTGATGGCAATAACGGTATCTACGGAATAGTTATTTTCTTCAATTGCACGTACGATATTGGTAGCGCCGATGCAATTGGTCAGTACTGCCTGGGTCGGGAAATATTCACACGCGGGAACCTGCTTCAGCGCGGCAGCATTTACCACAATGTCGGCATTCTTTACTGCTGAGCAGACATCGGCATAATTTCGCACATCGCCGATACGAAACTCCAGCACATTCATAAAATTGCGATATATCACCTCATCCGTGGCAACAAGCTTATGCAGATATGACATACGCATATCATGCTGCTTGGCCTCATCTCTCGATAAAACAATGACCTTTTTGGGGGTCCCCAGTTCTCCGGTCAGTACACGGTGAACAAAAGTTTTGCCCATTGATCCTGTCCCACCGGTCACCAAGATAGTTTTTCCTTCAAAAATCATTATCGCTCCTTTTTAACGTCTTTACTTAACTCCTCAACCATTGCCTCCCATGTTGGCGGCGTATAAACAAACTCATTGCAAAACTTTGTTGAGTCAAGGCTACGGTTACATCGTATAGCTTCGTCAGGAACAATTTCCACTTTCATATTCATTTTCTCTTTTATAAGAGTCAGAAGATCAAGCTTACTGATAGGGTCACTGGAAATATTGTACAACCCATTTGCGTCCGGATGATGGACCAGAATCTTTTCAATGACACGGCTTAATTCTCTTGTAGTCAATCCTGAATAAATGGCGTTTTTGAAACCTTTTACCGTTCCCGTCTGGGACAAGAACCATTCAAACAGCTCTGTGCGCGCATACAGCTCAGTGCCTATAAATGACGAACGTAAGGTAAGAGCGTTCGCTCCTTTAATCTCTCCCAAAGCTTTTGTTTTGCCGTAGAGATCTATGGCATTCGTTGGACTTTCTTCGGTATAGTCCCCCTGTGCGCCGTCAAATACACAGTCAGTGCTGAAATTTACAACTTTCGCGGAATTCTTATTACCCCACTCGACCAGCCTGTGAGGGAACAATGCGTTGAGTGTAATCGCAGGTATGGCGGACTCAGCTTCATCTCGCCGTTTTGTGATGCCCACGCAATTTAATATAATATTCGGCCTAATACGGTCCATTATGCCGGTTAAACCGGGAAAATCATTCACATCAACGGCATCGATAACCCGATCGCTCTTAAATAAGGTACAGGCGTCATAAAAAGCGCGGTTTTTCCTGATTGTGGTGAATGTATCGGGAAAGCGAGCCGAGAAATGCTGCCAAAGTTTATGTCCCAGCATACCGGTTCCGCCCAAAATGAGAATACGCAAGCTATCCCTCCACCGGCAAATCGTTTATCCAACCGTCCAAACGATTCAGCAACAGGATACGTTCAAAATTTTTATCAAAATAGCTGCGCCCCTTCTCTCCCATTGCCTTTCGCTCTGTCTCAGGAAGACGATACAGAGTAAGGACCGCATCCGCTAATTCTGCTGGATTCTCCGCTGAGCAAGCCAAGCCTGCACCTGCCTCAATAATAATCCGTCCCCCTTCGCCTTCCAGCGCGGCAACAATCGGTTTAGCGCAAGCCAGATATGACTGCACCTTGGACGGGATGGTAAATGAAAAAATATGCTCTTTCTTCAGGATCACCAACAAAACATCGGCAAGTGCAAAAAATCTCGGCATTGCTTCAGCCGGATACCTGCCCAACAGATGCACGGTCTTAGTCAAACCACGTACTATCACCTGTTCTTCTACCCATGTACGCATCCGTCCATCTCCAACAATGACCCAGTGTATGTGGGAAAACTCTTTGAGCCTGGTCGCAGCTTCGAGAATCGTGGGGAAATCCTGGGCAGCGCCGATATTTCCCGCAAACATAACACAGAAACCAGCAGGAAAACCGGAACGTTCAGGTGCATCTGCACTCAACTCCATTGGCTGATACAACTCTTCCGCGCTGTTGGGGAAATAGACGATACGGCTGGAGTCTACGCCAAGTTTCTCTATGGGAGAGATGAAAGCCCGTGATTGCACCAGAATAAGATCGCATCTCCGGTAAATGAACCGGACCAGTTTTTCCACTTTGTTAAGCATCCAGCGCGAACGGATCGCGCCCGTTGCGGAAAGACTTTCCGGCCAAAGATCCTGTACCCAAAACAGAACGCGAGCAGCCTTGATTTTTTTTAACACAAGAGCAGGAACTCCCTCTGCCACAGGTGAAAGGCTAAAAAAAATCAAATCGAATTTTCCGGGACAGAGAAGCGGAGCAAGAAAACTCGCACAGAGGGTAAAGGATAAATAATTTAAAATCAACGCTATTGTTCCCGAGTTGCCTCTGGGTATAATAGGCACCCTGATCACCTTTATGCCATGATAGTCATCTTTCCATTTTTTGAAAATGCCGTAGTTGGGGAAAAAACGTCCCCCCGGATAATTCGGTATTCCCGTCAAGATGGTAATCGTGTGACCTTTTTCCTTTAATCCTAATGCCAGGTCGTTAATACGAAAACTTTCCGGCCAAAAATATTGTGTAACGATCAAAATATTCATACATTATCGGCAGACAAAATGGTGTAATACACGGATATATACTTGTTAGCAGCAGCCTCCCAGGTAAAATATTTGCAGACATAGTGCTTAAGATTACGCCCCATTGTTTGTAAACGCTCCGGTGAAGCAAGTGTTGCAAAGAGCCCTTCTTGGATACCGCTTACGGTCGCCGGCACTACTGCTCCCCCACCCACGTGAGCGACATCATTAAACCCGCATTGGTCCGTTAACAATACCGGAGTTCGCGAGGCGCCGGCCTCTAAAACAACAATTGACATTGCCTCCTGCCTCGAAGGGATTACGAGTAATTCCGCAGCATGGTACGCTTGCGACTTTTCTTTCCCTCCCACATATCCTAAAAAATGTACACGTTGGCTAGCATCGGCGTTAATTGTAAAATTTTTTAATTCCGGCAGCATCCCCCCGTCAGGACCGATAAACACGAGATGATGCGTCGGCAGTTGTTCCTTTATAGCACAAAAAGCCTGGAGAAGTAAATCAGGGCCTTTTATCAGGTTCAACCGTCCTATGAACAGTATAAAAGGAGACTGTCCCAACCTGTATTTATCTCGAAATTTTCCAGTCCGGTCATCCTTAAAATCATCGGCATTTATACCATTAGAAATAACCTTTACATCATTGGCATCGACGCCGTACGGGATAAATTGTTTGACTTCGTCTGAGGTGATCGCGATACAGCGGTTGGCATTGCGAATAATTTTATTACCGATAATTACATTGTAAAGTTTTTTGATTAACTTTGAACGCCCATACAACGGTAGCGAACCGGCAGGACAAACGACGTATGGTTTTTTTTGTCGTCTTGCGACAACATACACCAAAGCGTTAATAAACGTCCAATGCCCCATTATATGAATAACATCAGCATCGGAAATAAGCTTATTAATCTGTTTGTAAGAAAATTTCGGGATGTAAAAACGTTTATTGATACAAGGTAAATACACAATGCTTACTTCTTTTAAGCTATCTGATTGCTGTCTCTTAGAACCAATATCGGTTGTAAGTATCGTACAATTATGCCCAGCTTTAACCAAGGCACGGCTGATTTGAACAGTCCTCTCCGCAGTTCCACCTCCGGTAACGGGGTCGAGGGACATGTTGACGTTTAGTATGTTCATGAAACCACAGGACGTTGTAACGAAGCCAAGCGACGTACGGCCCCCTCCACACCAAGAGGATAGGAAAATCCGGTTGATAACAGCTTTTCTGAAGAATACCGGACGTTGCCATAATTGCCCGACCCTCTCCAAAACCGACGTACCATATGCGGAATAATGAGGGGCAGATGAACTGCCGGCCTAATCTCTTCGACGAATTGGCCTCGTTCAATTGCCTTGTAGAGGGACCACAACCCCCCAAAGGTGTTGAATTGTTCATGATCGCATGACACAAAAAAACACGCAGGCGAGTCGATCTGTCGTGAGATAAAATAGAGCGCCGCTTGAGCTACATCTTCGGCATGAACAATGTGCGCGCACTCTCCTCCCTTCACAAACACTTTCAACCAATCCGAAAACGCGCCTCGCATAGGCAAACTCAATGCTCCAGGCTGATTATCGTCAATTACATTGGTCGGCCTGAGTACGGCTGTTTTACATCCCGGGAGTCCCTGTAAAACAAGTTTCTCGGCCGCATATTTGCTTTTTTCGTAAATATTCTGTGGGCTACAGGGCGAGTTTTCATCTACCCATTGATTGGTAGTTTTTCCAATAACGCCTGCGCTGCTGATATAACAAAAATATCTAACGTCAGATCCCCGCAACAAAGACAGCAGCTGTTCCGTTCCCCGCACATTGACGTCCCTCATTTTTGACTGATCATTTTTCTCACCCGCACAGTGAAACAACAATCTGCAGCTTCTTAAGAATGGCACCAGTGTGTCCTTTTTCTCAATGTTGCCTTCAAAATAAACAGCCCCTGTATTAGTTCCAGTAGGCATTAGTCGTGTCAGGATTCGAACTTCATATCCGTTGCTCAGCAGTCCATTGACAATTCGTCCGCCTATAATGCCGGTGCCGCCGGTCACGCATGCAACAATTTTTTTGTTTTTACTTTGATCCATGGAGCTTTGGATGAGGAACGAGTTCACCTCGAACGATAACTGAATAGGATGCCGCCAGCAACCATATAACGGGGCTCACTTGCGGTCTTATAACGGTCGAAGCATGAACAGCATTAACAAATGAAGCTGTAATGACGGCAAGAACGGCCCATACAACAAATAAACTATTTGCTGTATATTCCCGTGGCTGTAGAAGGTATTTGTTATACGTATTCCACAGAGCATAGATCATTGCAATGATATAAAGGAATGACATGAGAATTCCATACTGACTCAATGGCTGTAGATAAAATGAATCATCACTGGTAATTGGGATGCCGGCATCTCGATTTGACAAATACGTGCTTGGGAATGTCGGCGGCAATCCAAATCCAAACGTAAAATTATAAACCGTACTCATCATCTTCTTTTGGAATTGATGTAGCGCCTCGCCATTGAATATTGCTTGCGTTGTCTCTGCTGATTGCGAGTAATTGAATATTTGACCGTAGGCTGATAAATCGATAACACCCGTCATGACAAGCAATGCTATCAGCGAAATTAATAATAATGCGATAAAAGCGATAATTTTGTAACCAATATATTTTAGCCTGATTCCTGCAATACAAATCACAAACAAGCCGGCACCCGCAGCTACCATGTTTATTCTCGAACATCCCACGACCAAACCGACAAGACATATCGTCAAGAGTGGAACTTTGTACCAGTATCCGCCCTTCCTCAAGATTAATAATGCAAAAGCAAGAACTGATCCAAGTGCCATAATAAATCCCGTGGCATTACTGTGCCCGAGTGGACCGGGCATGCGCAGGAATGTGCTTTTCCCGCTCTGTCTCCATGACATTGATACTCCATGGCCTTCTGGAAATCTTCGTAAGGAATCTTTGTTCATCAATACGGAATATTTAAAAGCTGGGCCATTGAGTTCGCCGTATTCACTTATCGGTCTGATTGGTTCATATCTGATATACAAGAATTCAGCGATATAAATTGCAGAAACGATTGAGCAAAATATCGCTACAAGCAAAACAATTGTCTTAGCACGCTTTACCTCTATAAACATGATAAAAACGAAGTACAACAATAGAGGCGTGAGATAATTCTTTATGGCATATAAACCTTCGATCGTGCCGTACTTGTAAAAAGAGAGTGGAACAAAAAGCACATTATGCAATAAAAAAATGAGTATGAGCAGGTCAAATTTATTGTAGATGAAATTGGCTTTGTATCGTATGGCATAATAAAGCATTACTCCTATCATTGCATAGGCGATTGTGTAAAGTACGACCGGCACCAGAACCACCATACTAAACTGATAACGCAGATAATAATAAAGGGTAGAAAAGCACAGGACGATGGACAGACCGATAAATACAAGATGCTTTATATCGAGAAAGTATAAAAATCTGTTCTTTAATTCAACATATTGTTGCATAGCATAAGATCCCTTCCCTGCTCTTACTGCTTTTCACCGCAAACCGAACCGTGTCCCTATACGTTAATATACAACAGTTCTGCGAAATAACAGCCTATTTAAAAATACTGAAATTAAAAAAAATATTTTTTTCTTTTTTGCTGTTATTTTTAGAAGCTCTCTGGCTATAGCAGCGATAAATGATTTTTCGGCAGAAACCATATTATAGAGATAAAACATTTTCGTGGTAAAAACAGAGTGCTCGTCTCTATATTTGTTGTATATTGACAACAAAACAGGCATTGGTTCCACCCTGTTGCTGATTCTTGAATGTTCGCCGCTGTTGTAATCTACAAGGTATCTATCGACATTAGCCGCCTGCTTGATACCATTTTTTTTCATTATCGACAGCCACATATCCCAATCCTGCCCCAACGTTATATTCTCATCGAAAAAACAACCCACGATGGCATCCGCAGCCACCATCACGCAACTGCATGATCCGAGATAATTGTAATATAACATGCTTTCATAGGTTACCAACTCCGGACGTCGGATATAATTTTTTTTGCGATTAATCAAGGTAGTGTAATTACAGCTTATTATCGGATAGCGAGGTATCAATTTTAACTGAGATTCAATTTTTTGTTGCACCCAGATGTCGTCATCGTCAAGAAAAGAAATTATTTCGCCTTTTGCTTCTCTCAAGCCAATATTGCGGGAATACGGTGCGCCTTTGCTAAGGTCGTTCTTGATATATATTATTTTCGATCCAAATTCAGCGAGAGTTTGCCTGGTGTCTGTATTTGTTGAATCATCAATTACAATGATTTCTATTTTTTCATATGACTGTCGTAACACGCTCTTAATCGCACGGCTAACCAACTGCGGTCTGTTTTTGGTGGGAATAATACAGGTAACGAGAGGGCGGGCTGCGGTCGACATTACCATCGCACCTCATAGGACCATGTTTGAGAATTATGCAGTTCTTGTTGAAACAGGATGGTTGTCCCTGAAGATCGGCTGCCGTATTCCTCGGAAAACCATCCCTTCTCGACGTTGGGACCGTCCCCACATGACAATCCAAAACAATCAGCAGGGGAATGATCTGTTATTAGTTTTACGAACACACTCTTATCCGCTAATATGTCAAGTTCACCGTTTGATTGCTTTACGTCAAATGGGGGGGCGATCTGAAATCTTGTTTCAACGTAGTTCGTTTCCACGCTGTCCAGAACATCAGTAATAAGCATTTTCCCCTCTTCGATGGCAAAGCTCCTTTTCCATTTGACCGGTGTTTGTAACCGCTGGAAGCCGTTAACATCGATTTCAACAATAAACCGATTGCCCGATTCTACTATAGTGTAAGTTGCATTCTGGCAGCTATAGGCCTTCAACAAATTCAACCGGACATCTTCGCAATAAGCCCCGAGCGAGTCGATGAGTATCGAGCTGTGCGCCTTTGCTCCCTTCCCGAACGATCCTTCAGAAGTATAAGAAAACCGGCCGGGGTCCGCGATCACCTGTTTTCCTTTTTTAAAAAGCACAAAACTGCCGATATCAAAATGCCGGTGATTAGGAAACACGGGCCCGTCGGTCTCGATATGCCAAAAAACCGTTATATCGCCTGTATCATAGCGAAGAAATTTGCCGTTTCCGGTTTTTAAGGCCTTCTCTTCCGAACGCTTGTTCAATATGAGAGGCTCCCATCCAAGCCATTTTTTAAATTTCGCCCAGCCATGATCAGCACAAGGGAGCAGCCACCGGGGAGTAACGTCAGGAGAAATATCGCCCATCAGAGGGATACTTGGGTTGCTATTTTGGGAATAAAGAGAGAAAAACTCGCAGGATTGAAGCATCAATTCGAGCCATTTTTTTATAAACAAGTGGAAAGCCGGATCTTCGATGTTATTTGATAAGAAATATACCTGCTCATACCGCTGGCAGAGCAAATACTGGTAATGTGACGAATGTTCCCGTAACATCCCGTCAGTATCGACAAGTTTTTCAGTCCATTCAGTGAATACTGCCTTTGCCTTCTTCACGGCGTGCTGATGATCCAGCATAATACCGGCGATGTACAAACCTCTGGCATCATTCAGCACGTGATTGTTTGTCAGTTCACCCCTCAATTCAAGGTGAGACAGAAGATACTCTATATGAGCCTGCATTGCTTTTTCGATTGTGCTCAGCACGTTGTCCGGAAGAGAAACGATTTTTTTAACAATAATTAATATAAAAGGCCAGTTCGAGAGTCGCTCTGCAACAGAGTAACTCTCCCAGGCAGGATGATCCGTTTTTTCACCCATGACATTGATCCAGCTCACCAACGAGTGCAGTGCATATTCGGCCATATTTGCCGAGGGACGTTCTATCAGAGAGGTAAGAAGCCAGGCAAAACGGTTCAAAGCAAACGTATTCTCAATGTCATGGTAAATATGGCCCCAGTCGACGTCGGGCTGCGCTGAAATGGTCTCGCTCGCCAACCTAATGGGCAGCAATTCACTATTTTCACAAGGCGTAAACTGTATCTCGGGAAGCTTACTGAAGTTCATCTTCATTCCAGCCGTACAATATTTATCATCACGTGATGGCGCAGTAGTTCGCTTGCTTGCATTATTTGCCGTCTTTGTTATTTGCTTTATCGTCTCTAATTTCGACATTTTTCTGATAAAATAATGAAAAGCAATCGAGATGAATTTAGGAAAAAATAAAAATAACTCTGTAGGCCTTTTGAGTAAATAAAAGATGAAATTTTTTCTTTCAGAGTTGAGGAAGCCCATTAAACAAGGTCCTCTAAGCCGACGCCCTCGGGGCATACCGATGAATCGACAATAACGCGATACCAGAGTTCCATACAAGCCACCTTCCATAAATCCCAACCTGTAAGGCGACTAAGAGGAAAACCGTCGAGCCTGATGAACCCGTTCTTTTTCAGTGCACCGTTTTTAATGATACGCCGCAGCAAAGATGCGGTATTGCTGTCAAGCCAGTCGTTCAAGGGCGCGCCGAAACCCTCTTTTTTTCTATATAAAACATCATGCGGCAAATAAGGCTCAAGCATTTTCTTGAAAATATATTTTTTTTCGCCATTCTTTATTTTCCAGGAAGACGGAAGATGTGCGGCATATTCAACCAGCCGGTGATCGAGCAGCGGCACACGGCCCTCAAGCGATACGGCCATTGCAATCTTATCGAGGAGAAAAAGAACATTAGATTGCAAATATACATCGATGTCCTGCGCAAGAATTCTATTTACGATATCTCGTTTCCAATGCCTGCCTTTATCTTCGGGTAAGCACTGAGACGATTTATTTTTATAGTGTGGATACAGGGCATTCCAAATTCCGGGAGTGTTTGTTTTTCCGAATATTGATCGGACGGTTCCCCCTATCCCGATCTTGTCCATACCCGTCAGGAGTCTTTTTTTGAGATATGCAGGATAGCTATGATATGCGTACCCGCCAAACAGCTCATCGCCACCGCTGCCGTTCAGGCATACCGTAACCTCTTTTCGTGCAATTTCAGAAATAATATATGTGGGAACACTGGCAAGGTCTCCAAATGGCTCCTCAAGATGCCAAAGCAGTTTGGGAATGAGCTTGTTGAAATCGCGGCGCCCTACCGTCACCTCCGAATGAATCGTCCCATATCTCGAAGCAACTGCCCGTGCATAACGGCGTTCGTCGATTTTCCCCTGCGCATTTTCAAAATATACATGGTAGGTCCTTAATGGGAAAGGGCTTTCCATTGCAGCGAAGGCAACAACAGCGCTGGAATCTATTCCACCGCTCAGAAAAGCGCAAAGTGGCACATCCGCGCGCAATTGAAGCCTGCTGGCGTCCCTCAGTAAACAGGTAAGTTGTTCTACTATCTCGCTCTCCGAACCGGCAGGAACGGGAGCAGAACAGTCCTCCAGGCTCCAGTAAGCATGCTGCGATACGGATGACGCATTGTCTATTTTTAAATAATGTCCTGGCTGCAATTTTGTAATTTTTTTGAAAGGAGAAAGCGGAGTTGGTATATACATCATATCAAGATAAATACTGAGCGCATTCCAGTCCAAATCTTTTGAAACGAGGCCCGTAGCCAGAAGAGAGCGTAATTCCGAAGCGAACAGGAAGGAGCCGGATTCTGCGGAGTAATATAATGGTTTAATCCCGAGCCTGTCGCGGGCAATGAACAGACATTGTTTTTTCGCATCATAAAGCGCCAACCCAAACATGCCGTTAAGCTGCCGAAGAAAATCGATGCCATACTCCTCGTACAGGTGCACCAAACACTCGACATCACTTTTTGTATAAAACCGGTGCCCCTTCTCTTTAAGCGATTCGCACAACTCACGATAGTTGTAGATTTCACCGTTACAGACTACCCATATGCTCTTATCCTCATTGCTAATTGGTTGATTACCCGTAGCAAGGTCAATAACGCTCAATCGTCGTAACCCAAATCCCATTGTCCCGTCGGTAAAATAACCTTCTGAGTCGGGTCCCCGGTGAATCTGCTGGTTCGCCATGGCGCGAAGCAGGGTTTCGCCGTTATTTTTAATATTCGAGTAACCGAAAATTCCGCACATGATAGTTCCCTTGTAATTCCCTCAATACTAACTTTTTTATATCATTGATGCGTATGCGACTGTTTAGGAAGCTGCAAAAGCAATTTACAATAGAGAGAGCATATCTGGAGTAACCTGCGGAAAATATAAAATGACTTTCTTACAAGACCGAGGAACAAATACAGGATACTTAATTTTTCATATTGTATACTTTTCAGCCATATCGCGGGGAAGCTGCGTATCCAGTTCACGGGACTATAGGTAATAAAATTCGCCCAGGTAAATCCAAGGTTCATCCTAAATTTAAACTGTTCAGAATAATTCAACTGCACATGAATAAAAGCGCGATACAAAAGATCGAACATTTCAGATACTTGCAGCTTGATGCCGAACGTACTTCTGACCGTGGTACTGTGCGTCCTGAAATTGTTCAATGGCTTCGTGACATAGTAGAAATCACAGCATTGTGCGACTCGACACCAGAAATCCCAGTCTGCGCACGCTTGATATGCTGAGGATAAGCCTCCCGCAAGATAATAATATTTTTTCCTTAGCAAAGCCGCGCTCATATTAGGAATTACGCAGTGAATTAAAAAATATTTTTGCATTTCTTCTTTTAAAATTACCGTATCTACTAAGCAACGAGTCTTGAATGATTTTTCCCGAAATCTAAAATCATCTCCTGATTTCTTTCCATTTTGATCAACCATATTGCTTCTACAATAAGCAACACCGATATTTTCACCTGCCGATAAACCATTCATTAAAACCGCTATGTGCGTAGGTTCATTAAAATCATCACATTCGGCGAACATAATAAATTCACCGTTGCATAAACTGACGCCGAGGTTGCATGCATTCGCGTACCCGCCGTTTTTGTCGAGAACAATGATTTTCACAGAGGGGTATTGCTTATACCCCTCCAAAACCGCAGCGCTTTGATCTGTCGAACAATCATCCACGACAATGATCTCAATATTAGTATAGGTCTGCTTGAGCAGACTCTGCATGCGTTGGTCAAGATATTCCGCGTGATTATAGCTTGTGACAATCACGCTAACGAGCTCTTTTTTGCTATCAGGAGGCATGGGCATAATTAGTCAGAGCATATTTTATGCGTGCGGCAAGGGTGTATAATCTCACAAATGCTTTTATCAAAATCGCCTTCAAGGGAGTTTCTGAATTACCAAAAAATCGTACGATCATTAAAGGAACGTGAGTAAATGCCATGAGAGAGATGACAGTATTCAGATACTCCTTCTCTCGTGAAGTATAATTGATTTCATAAAACCTGCTGCTTACCGAAGCGCTGCCTCTCATCGCGATAGGCGAGTCTTCCTTTCCTTCAATAGTCGTAAAATCATCAACTTCCGGTTTTAACGAGATATGACCGTCAAGCAATGCCCTTTCGGTGATCGCTGTCCCAGGATAAAATATGAGGTTGTATCCTTGCAACGAAAATGGTCTGGGAAACTGGAGCAGCAACTCGATCGTTTCCTGGATGTCGTTTTTGGTCTCATAGGGGTTGTTAAAGATCAGGTCGTAGACGGCGCCAATACCCATTTTTTTGATAGATTCGGCAACTGCCAGCACTTTCTTGTTGGATACAGGTCTGTTATAGACTTCTTTGTTCACTCGTTCGCTGCCGGTTTGTATGCCAACCTGCAAGTTGCTCAGTCCACAGTCTTTCAGCATCTCGATTTTATCTTCATTGAACGCCATCGGTTCAATTAATGCAAAAAAAGGCAAATCGATCCGTTTTTTATAGAAGTCTTTAAATCTTTCGAAATCTTGTACGCTACGGGCCACGAAGCTATCGTCCCAAAAATTTATTCTCGTTAAGTTTTTAAAGATCTTTTTTGCCTGTGACAATTCGTCTATAACGCTTTCGATACTTCGCACTCTCAGATATTTGCCTTTGCCGTCATAATGCTGCCGCCGGTAATTGTTGTAACAATAGCGGCAACTGTAGGGACAGCCCCGCGAGGTCATGATGCTATATTCACCCTTCAGGTGCTCTTCATTCAGCGTGGTACAGCCTTTGTCTCCTATCACGTATTGCGAGTCGAGATCGAAGTCGGGAAACGGATATTTATCGAGGTTTTCTTCAAGATTGCGTAATTCGTTGCGTATGATACCATTCTCAGCCTTAAACCAGATATTCTTGATGGTTGAGTCTATTTTCCCGTGCAGTGACATTCTCTGGACCAACTCCAGCAAAGCGTCTTCACCTTCACCTCTGCAAACCATATCTGCGTGACGCAGGCACTCTTCTGGTCTTATGTTGACATGGGCTCCACCCCAGATCACCGGGATGCCGAGTGCTTTTTTTATCGCTTTCGTAACAACTACAGCCGAGTAATAATCATCCGTTACCAGGCTTATTCCCACAAGAGAAGTCTTCTTTTTTCTCAAACTGATGATAAGCTCTTTTACGTTGTACTCGTTGAAGGCAACTGGACAAAAATAACAGGTAGTTTCATGCCCATTCGCCTTTAAATATGAGGACAGCGACCTGGTATTGATACTGTTAACTAAGAAAGATATCAGTGCAACATGAGACATGAATTTTCGCTTTCCTCGCGGGTCATACGTATACGGTCGCTATACAAATTCTTCCGTTATCTCTGTTCAATAAGGTTATACGTGTCAGCAGTGTACTATTTATAGTATTTTGAAAACTGCTCATTTTTTTTCGATATTAAGAAATTATCAATGCCGAGGATATCAATGTCGGTCGACAGAAAACAATTAATAGCATCTTCGGGTGCTTCAACTATCGGTTCTCCGGCAACATTAAAAGAGGTGTTTAAGACCATGGGTATTCCGGTACGTTTTTCAAAAGCTTTTATCAAATCGTAGTAACGTTCATTCACCTCTCTGCTTACGGTCTGGACCCTGGCTGTATTATCGACATGAGTGATCGCAGGCACTAACTCAGCCTTACCCGGTTTAACATAGGGAGCAAGCAGCATAAAGGGAGATTCTATATCGATCGTAAAGAATTCGCTTGCCCGATCTGCAAGAACGGACGGGGTAAAGGGTCGAAAGCTTTCGCGGAATTTTACCCGTGTATTAAGCACATCCTTCATATCCTTACGACGCGGGTCTGCGATAATACTCCGGTTTCCAAGGGCTCTCGGTCCAAATTCGCTGCGGCCCTGGTACCAGCTCGTAATTCGGCCGGCTGCTATGGCGTCTGCCATTGCCTCGTAAAGCTGGCTCACGTTGTCAAACTTCCGTATAGTGAGGTCGTTTCTGCCTTGGTAAGTATTAACGGCCTTTTGTATCTCTTTGGATGAGTATGACTTTCCTAAATAATCATGCGTCGCTGTATATTTTCGTGGATTACCGCCAACCAGGTTATACGCGTAGAGGGCCTGTCCTACAGCCAATCCATTGTCTCCTGCGTTGGGGTGAATAAATATGTTTTCGAATTTGGACTGTGCAAACACTTTATAGTTTGCCACACAATTCAGTCCGACACCACCGGCGATACAAAGATTTTTTGACCCTGTTCTTTTTTGAAGCCAGTTGGCAAGATGTATCATAACGTCTTCTGTCAGTTCCTGAACTGCGTATGATAGATTCTTATAGATGTCTGTAAATTCCCCTTTTTTACCCCTTCGCTTAAACTTCTTAAGAAAAGAACCATAGTCTCCTAAGCTGTAGAGGTATTCCCTTGGTCGGAACCCGCTTTTAACCAGCCTGCTGAAGTTTCGAAGATTTAATTCCTTTGTTCCAAATTTTAACTGCTTTTTTAAAATATCATAATATTCAGGATTGCCGTAGGGGGCGAGCCCCATGGTTTTGCCTTCCTCGTTAGTTTTAAACCCCACCATTCTTGTAAATTCAGAATACATGCCGCCGAGGCTGTATTTAACCGGCAAATCGAATAATGTCTCAATAGCGTTTCCCGTACCATATGCAAGACATCCGGATAACTGGTCATAGCCTGTTCTCGCGAGAGGGACTCCTTGGCCGTCAATAATCATTATGGCTGCCTCTTCGAACGGGGACGGAAGATAGGCCTGGCAAGCATGAGCGAAGTGATGTTCGGGGACGATAAACTCTATTTTCGGGTTCTTTTCCTTAAAAAATCTTTTAACACTCTCATTATGGCGGTAGCTATAAACGACACAATCTACATCCTTTAATTCAACGCCTCCTGCGGAAAGCAGATAATGGAGGAGAAGATGAAAATTTTGAATCTCATTGAAATCAACTTTGGAATAGTCCTGTTCAAGGTCAAAGGGCAAATCCAGACTATTTTTATAGACGTTCGGGTCCATTTTCCATCCAAGAGTCGCCAAATCTGTTTTTGATATTGGCAACAGAATATCGTATTTAGCACGGGTCAACCTTTCAAGACTTGTAGCCACAACAATCATCCCGTCAAGACAGAGAGCGCCGCTGAAGCCGTGACCGCTCATCGTAAAGCTTAATATACAATTCCTGCTCATTATTCAATATCTCCTTATTTATGTGCCGCTTTCGTTCTGATACTTTTAACAAAACTTGCCGGATCTGCAAACAATGCATAATGCGCTTGTAACCATTGTTCGGGCATGTCCCACCATTGCGTTTTTAAAAGTTCTTTTCTCTTGGACTCGTCAAAACGGTACTTGATAATTTTTGCCGGCACTCCGGCTGCAATGGCGTACTCGGGAACGTCTTTTGTAACAACTGCTCCGGCAGCAATTACCGCGCCCGTCCCTATTTTTACGCCGTCTTTTACCATTGCACCCTGCCCGATCCAGACATCATGTCCGATTTCGGTCTTCTGAAACGGTTCGAATATATCTTTATCACAGAACGTTTTGACGATTGGCTGCGTCGCTGAATAAAAAGCGGGATGCGAGCTGACATACATGGTCGGATGTTGACCGAGTCCTACCGTCACTCTCATGGAAATTGAACAAAATTTACCCACTGTCGCATTGCAAATAACAGATTCTTTTTGAACAAATGTATGATCGCCGACAGTGGAATTAATGATCGAGGCGTTCATAAAAATAACATTATACTTCCCGAGAGACGACATCTCGTCCACGTAGGCGCCTGGATAAAATTTACAGGTGGGATATATTCTTTGTACCTTGGCGAAACATACCGCTCTGCCTATCGACCTTCTCAGTCCACTAATAAAATTCTTTATGAGCATAAAAACCATCATATACTTAACAATCTCTCGGAAGACGTGATACCTCTATTGACAAGATACTGGTACTCATTTATTGGTCCATCAGAGAATAGATAAACTTCTTATTCCTGGTTAAATTATGGCCATCCAGAGGACCGACATACTTTTCCATTACCTTTTCACTCATGAATGAATCATACACCTCATCATGTTCATAAAATAATCTTATCTTTTCAACCAATTCGTCACGCGCAAAAGCAGTTACTAATTCTGATTTTCCATCAAATGGGGTATCCATAATTTCGGTATCTCTTTTGTAAAACAGTGCCGGGATACCCAGGCAGGAAGCCTCAAACAATGTTTGTGAGTAGAAAGAGATATAAAAGTCGGCTTGAGAGAGTATTTGTTTCATGGGAACTCTGTCATAGAGCTGGACCGGTATCTCGGGAAAATATTCTGCAAGAAACGCTGCGTATTGACTTAGATATCCATTTGCGCGAACTTTTATTATCAAGCTCATTTTTTTGCCTTCTTTAATCAACTCACGGCAAGCAGTCATTATGTCATGTAAAAAAACAAATTCATAGGCGAGATAGGAATTTAAATCAATGTTATTGAATCCTGCCGCACCGATGAGGATTACCGGCTTATCCACATTTACGATTTTGGGTTTTATGCCATTTACATAATCATCCATCCGGGGATCGCCAAGACAAACAATGTTATCCATCCCAGCGAAGTAATTATTTTTAATCGATTCACCATAAGAATTTATCCATTGTGCATTCTTGGACTCATCCAAATAAGAATTGCCCAATAATCCATTAATAATAAGGTACGTGGGTATTTTATGGCTTTGGCAATAATTCATCATAAGACAATTTGCAACACCGAGATTTGAAATTGTAATCATTAGCTTCAATTGCCGCCGCGAAAAGAAGCTGATAATATTGTCCACGGTCCGGAGACACAAAGGCAAAACATCCTTAATACGCCGACTAATTATTTCATACAGAATATCGCTAATGCGTATTCCTTCTATTTCCCAATATGCAGTTTTTTGTTCCTGAAACCTTGCGAGCATCTCAAGCGCAGCATGCCTATATGAAGAAAGTGAACCGTGCGCAGGGATGCGTCGTTCTTTGGTGATCCCCTTTGTTCTTGTGTATGTTTCAACAATAACGCTAAGATTGTCATCTTGTTTAAGGTGTTCAATAATTTGCATTGTAGGATGGTAGGGTTGGATATATAGGTCTATTTTATTTTTTTTTAGCCTTCGTAAACGCTCTGCAACACGAGTAACTATATCCAATAAACTTTTAATGAATGACTTTAGGGATGGTTTTAGCCCGGCAGGTCTAACCTTTTGATCCATCCATAGAAGTATCGGGAAAAAGTACTCCTTGTATTTTCCTGGTGATTCACAAGCCCAAACAATCATTTTCAAATCTAGTTGTTCAAGAATATCCCTGGCGCACTTGTCCTCTAAACCTGCAAATATTTTTTCGTATTGTATATGTTTAAGCGCGAGCAGATTTACTAATAGCCTGGCAGTGTAGGTAATATCATTCCATATCTCAAGTCTGAATGCATTTCCAACCTCTATACCTTTATAAGTGAAAATGTCTTTTTTGTCTCTGTCATAATACCAAGTTTTGAAAAAATCATACGTTTCGTGATTGTACTGCTCCATAACTTCAGTTTTCACAAGGTGGTCAAGGTACTCAACGACGCCTCCCTGTGAGGTTATATCGTGTGCGACAGCGAAGTCAAACGTCAGTACCAGGTCTGACTTTTTGTCATAAGGAAACGGGCAGGTTTTCCAGTAATCTCGATTTTGAACTAAAAATATATATCTATACGTTTTCCTCGGAAGCCGGATATTTTTGATAATCATGATAATTTCTTGACGGCTATAACGCCTCTTAATAGATTTAGAATTTCATCTTTTTTAAAGGCAAAGAGGCTTGGGAATACTACTCCGGCGCCCATAATACCCAACGTGTACAAAAAACCGGAGACTACAAATTGAGTTAAAAAATACGCATTACTGAAAATAAGATCTCGAACAATATAGGAGCTGGCAAGAGCAATAAAAGAGAATAGTACGATGACTACTACTTGATGTTTGAAAAACCTTTTATAAGGCAAGTGTAATATTTTCGTGTTATACCATAATTGAACATTGGCGCTGATTACGAGAACAAATACCATCTTTGCAGCCAATCCGGTTGCACCGGCTTGCAGAGCGCCATATCCTTTCGGTCCAAGCAAAAAAAAGGTCAAGGGCAACCCCACAATGATCATAGCGAGACCGATATTTCTATATTCTATCGTTCTATTTGTGGCAAAAAAAATTGATGCATTCATCTGTCCATAGATCTGGAGAATTGGATAAAAACACATAATGGTGATCGGCAGGGCCGCTCCTGCATATGCTTTCCCGCCAAAAAGGAAAAAGATCGTTTTAGATTCCACCGCAATAAAACAGGCGAAATAAGCCGTAATGGCATAGAGCATGGGAACAAAGCGCGAGAAAAGACGACCCATCTCATTAAGGTCTTTTTTCCCGAATGAGATTGCATATTCACGAGCAACGAGCGGGACCAGTGCCGAAGAGAAAAAAAAGCAAAGGGTGCCTATTTGATAGGCCAATCCATAAAAGCCCTGTTGTACGCTTCCTGAAAATTTTTGCAAGAACCAGCGGTCCAGCACTCCTTCTAATAGAGCAGCTATGGAAAATACGACCAGAGGAGCGCTGAACACAGTAAATTCTCGCAGATAGACGTTTAATTGTTCTTTGTTTAATTTCGAATTATGCGAAAAAGCAAAGCGGCTTTTTTGCGCCACCCGCGCAAGAAGGCCGATTGTGACGGCTAACATAAGAAGTTGATAGAGAAAAAAAGTGGCGAGTGAAAGCCAGCTTTTCCAGAACAAAATAACAACCAATAGCAAGCCGATCACCTTGAGCGCCATCTTTAACAATTCCGATTTAACGGTTAACCCATAGGCGTCCGACATTTCGCTGAGGACCATTACACAAAGGGTCATAAATGCCCAGACCGCGCCAAAGATAATAAATAATTCAACTTGTTCCGGCCAGATAATATGTTTTAAATTACTAAAAAAACATAAAGCAACAAACACGCTTAACACAAAACCGAGGAACAACGTAAAGTAAAGATAAAATCTTACTAGCCCGGTATCGTGCTGACGTTGAGAAAGTTTAGTATAGTAAGCAGTGGACGTATTGAAATTGAGAAAACCAACGACCTGGTAAAAAAAATTTGTCAAAAATGTAAAATCTCCATACGAAGCCGGACCCAGTGCGCGAGGAACGATGGTTTGTGTGCCGATTCCTACCCCCAGGCCTACGAGATTAGTGACCAATTTTAAAAAATATCGTTTTTTGAGTGAGGCTTCCGATTTCATTATCTCTCATTTACATTTAGCGGCTTCAGCCGCCTATCACACTATTCAAAACTAAATCGAAAAAACAGGGCCCCTGTTATTTGGCAAAGATTCTTGACAATCGTGATTTTAGTTTGACGGTAAATACAGCCGGCGTTAATAAAAACATTTTCATAATCGATGTCATTCTTCTTAATAGTAGTCTTGCAAACATGAGTGGATGCCTTCCGTAATAGGACCGATTGATCTTCCTTATCATCGCTGTCCTTTTTTCTACAAAATCCTTTTCAGAAAACTCCGTCATATTAACAAGGGGTAAGTTTCTATTATAGCCGCTCTCCAAATGAAGGAGAAAGTCTTCTTCATCTTTAATTAAACCTTTTTGCATGGCTTCTTCATAAAGCTTGGTGCCGGGAATAGGAGTGGTGGTAAATGCGCCATATGGCTGATCGATTGCGCTATAGAAAGCAACCGTTCGTTCAATTGAAGAATCGTCCTCTCCCGGAAATCCGTACATATATTGAATCAGCGGTTTCATTCCTATGCGCTTCGTCATTTCAATTACGGGAAGAATAGTTTCTACCTTAACGTGCTTCCCCATACGATCAAGAATTTTTTGCGAAAAAGATTCAACGCCATAGCCGATGTATACACAATGGGCGTCTTTCATGGACTGCAAAATTTCTTCATCTACTAAATTCAGCCTGCCCTGGCATCCCCATTGGATACCTATCCGCTTCAAAGACGCACATAGCTCCAAGGTCCGTTTTTTGTTGACAACAACAAGCTCATCGGAAAAATCAAGCATATCGATGTTATATTCTTTTTTGAGATCAGCTATTTCCTCTTCGATTTTATCAATTGATCTAAACCTGACACCAGAAAAAGTTTTAGAGCAAAAAGTGCACTTATATGGGCATCCTCTTCCTGCGAGAATTTGCGTGATTCTTCGGGGGTTGCCAAATAGTTCTCCCGCCTTTCCACCATTGTTTATATACCGTTCCATATCATAAAAATTTCTGTCCGGCACCGGCAATGTATCAATGTCTGCTATTTGCTCTCTTTTTGTATTTAATACTACATGCTCATTTTCTCTATGTGCTAATCCTTGAATACCCACGGGAGAATAGTTAATATTCGACAAAAGCTCCCTTAACGTTATTTCTCCCTCACCTATTACGCAATAATCAACGGGTGTACTTCCTAAAAAAACCTGATGGCTGAATGTAGCGCCTGGTCCACCGGCAATAATTTTTATTCCAGGATAAGCATTTTTCAAACGATTGACGAGTTCCTTGAAATAAGGATACTGGGTTGAATATACACTAATGCAAAAAACATCAGGAACATTTTTGTTTATTAACCTCATTGCGCCGTCGACATTAGAATTATCAATCCACAAATCCATCGGTATGAACTCATGAGAATCTTTCAGAGAGCTGACAAGATACCCTATACCCAGAGGATAAAAGTTGGCTAATCTGGACGTTGAGTCATAAAAATGCGGAAGCTGGATCATCATTACGCGCATAACGGATATTCCCCCACATGCTTCTGCGTTATACAAAAATTTATTTGTTTCATATTTTGAATTTTAATTTGCGGACTGTTCGGCAAAAATAATTAGCAGAATCTTGCATTCGGAAGCAACCCTGATTTTACAAAAAAATATTATTCATATAGTTTTACAAGTGTTTAATAACACGAGCCGGGTTTCCAATCGCAACAGTCCTGGGAGGAACATTTTTAGTAACTATGCTTCCTGCTCCGACAACTGCATTTTCTCCAACAACAACTCCAGGTAAGATGCTTACATTTGCGCCTATCCAACATCCTCTTTTTAAAACAACCGCCCCAGATTCATAATATCCCTGGTCGATTATAGGAACACCGCTATTATCAAATCGATGATTATTTACGTAAATGTGAACTCCCGGCCCCAGCATCACTTCATCTTCAATGACTATTTCAGCAAACTCATCCGCAAAAAGCATCGTATTCGGTCGTATTATTACTCGTTTTCCAATACTGATCTGCGAGCAATAAACAGCATATGCATACGGTCGAAAATCTGCGGTATCATGAAAATGTTTAAATTTTTTTCTGCATAACTTCAACATCGAAGCTTTAAAATGTAATTTCCAATGGGTGCCTACAATATCCGGACCTATTCTGTCAGCGTTATGCCAATACAACATCTTTAAGTATATTTGCTTTAACATAAACAATTATTCAAACTGGAAAAATTCAACGGTTCCCATCTTGCTAAATTTATTCCGTTCTTTATCAGCTCTCTGCGGGCATTGGGAAAACCTTGTCCTATAAAGTTGAATAAGTTGGCCGTAGCTGCTGCATCAACCATATCATGCTGCAGGCCTTCCAGAAGGTGATGCCAGTTTCCTGCGCCTCCTGCAATAATAATCGGCACTTTCATTGTACTTTTCAACTGACCTAAAGGATCGAACAAGTAACCATGACCCGTGCCATCCCTGTCCATGGAATTAAGATATAGTTCGCCTACCCCAAGATCAATGATGTGTTGTATAAAATCTTCAAACTTCATATCAAGCGTTACTGAACCGTTGTCAATAAAAACGTCAGTCTGATCATTCTGTTGCTTGACATCGATTGAAGCAATGATACACTGACTGCCGTATATGCTGATTAATTCTTTCACAAAACTCGGCGTTCGAAATAGCGTCGTATTCACAACCAGCTTATCCGCGCCGGAGCTCATTATTGCCTTCGCATGATCTTCCGAAGTAATACCACCGCCGGCAGCAATGGGAATGAAGCATCCCTGGCTGATCAACTTTATATGATCGCAGAATCGGTTGACGTTTCTTTGTCCCCGGGTAACGTCTAAAATGATCAGCTCGTCAATAGAAAAAGCAATCTTGCTGAAATCATAATTTTTCAACAGCCACTCAATATTGCCGACACGCTGCAATCTGAAGTTCCTACTAAGCACAAAGCCGCCGTCATTATACAAAAGAGTAAATATTAATCTTTTTTTAGCCATTAAAATTTTTCAATGAAGTTTTTCAGCAACAAAAGGCCGGTCGTTTGGCTTTTTTCCGGATGAAATTGCGTGCCGCAGATATGTTCCTTTTCAAATGCTGCGATAAATCGCTCCCCGTGCAAGCATGTACCTACGGCATACGGTTGATCGGCAAATGCCATTCTATAACTGTGAGTAAAATAGAAATCCGCGTTGGAATCTAACCCATCAAACAGTTTATTTTTTTTGGTAATCGTCACGGTATCGAACCCAACGTGGGGAATTTTCAGATTAACAAATTCATTTTCGCAAAATCGTTCGACGGGAGAATCGATTAATCCCAAACCATAGCTAAAACCATCCTCGGTGCTCGAAGAACCTAACAATTGCATCCCCAAACAAATACCCAGTATAGGCGTCTTTTTATTAATAACTGGCTCCTTAACTACTTCATCCAGGTGAGCAGTCTTTAAATTACTCATTGCCTTGTAAAAAGATCCGACTCCAGGCAAAATGAGTTTGTCAGCGTTACGGATTACCTGCGGATCAGAGCTAATACTTGATTGAGCTCCTAAATAATGTAATGCGGATTGAATTGAAAATAAATTACCCATTCCATAATCAATAATAACAATCACGGCAATCCCCTATTCAACCGAAAATATCGGCTGCCATCTGCCGTTCTTTTTTTCAAAAAGCTCTTTATTTGCCCATTTATCAAGGACCGCATCAAATTCCTCATGTGTCATTTGATAATAATGTAAATATTGATCAATAAATCCTTCAGGATAATGATTGTCGTATAACCTTACTAATTCTACAGCCTGGTCCCTGGTCATTGCGCCGCGCCTGATTTCAATACCGGCATCCTGGGTTGCCCTTCCAAATCCGAATTTTAGGTACATAAGATATGTATGCAAGGCATAT
>JBGOVI010000051.1:0-6112 GCA_041478035.1 Patescibacteria group bacterium | reverse complement strand
TACTTTTTTGCAAGTCTTAAAGTTTATTATTCAAAGGCGTGATAAAATCTTCAAACTCGACAATCTGATTTTGATATTCGCTCTAGCCACTCTTTTAATCTTTCTTTTTCTCCCAAGAATACACGAGAGATATCTTTATCCTCTTTTTCCACTCCTCGCTGTATATATAGGTCTAAAACAAAAGTTTATTGTCGAATATATTATTCTAGCGTTATGTTCGTTCATTAACGTATATATTGTTTGGCACCCGGTAAAAATTCCCATCTTAACATTTGAAATAATGAGCAATGCTGATTTTCAATGGACTATCGCAATAATTACTCTTGTCGCGGGTTGCATGTTTTATTTTAAATCCATTCGAACATTAAGCCATATATGAAAAGAGTATTTGGGCGAATTGCTGTTCCTCTTTTTTTCATTTTTTTAACTCTAATTTTATTTTGGCAGTTTTTTATAAAAGGCGCGGCGCCTTTCCCCGGAAATTATATGCTCGCGTGGTATGAGCCATGGAAAAGCGATAATTTGTTAAACGGCAGAATAATAATCCCCCATAAACCCGTAGCGCATGATGTTTTTAGACAGCTTTATCCTTTCAAACTTCTCGGGATGGAGGATATTAAATCATTGAAGCTCCCGTTATGGAATCCCTACAACGGGGATGGCATGCCGCTATTTGCAACCATGCATATGGGATATTTAAACCCGCTGAACCTAATATTCTTCATTTTGTCGCCGACTTTAGCTTGGTCTCTTCAAGTAATTATTCAACCCCTTCTCATAGGTCTTGCAACTTATTATTACTGCCGTTCGTTGAAACTCTCAAAGCTCGGTTCACTATTTGCGGGGGTCTCATTCATGTTTTCGGGTTTTATCATTACAAGATCTATATATAACGACTATAATTTTGCAATAATCTGGATGATTCTCACGCTTGTTATTATAGAAAAGTACTTCTCGGGAGTAAAAAGAATTATATACTTTTTACCTTTTTTAGTTTTTCTAATAATCTGCTCTACTCAGCCGCAAATTATTATTTATTGTCTATTGTTTGTTGTTTCGTATTTCGTGTTTCAGCTTTGGAACTCCAATTTAAAAAACAGCAAATCCTATCTATTTAATTTTGTGATCCTTTTTATTCTCGGAATTGGTCTTGCGTCAATTCAGGTTCTACCAACGCTCGAGTTATACAGATTATCTAACCTCACCCTTGAGTCTTCAAAGTTTATTATGGACAGATTTCTATTACCAATAGCTCATTTATTCAGCTTATTCATTCCGAATTATTTTGGTAACGTTGCAACATACAATTATTGGGGAAGCGGCGACTATATTGAATCTATTGCATCCATCGGTCTTATCCCCTGTTTCTTTGCATACCTTGCACTGCGTGATAAACAATTTTATTTGAAAGGAGTTAGATTTTTCTATCTCGCAACAATTGTCGTAACAATAGTTTTATCCTTAAAATCTCCACTAACATCACTCATCTATTCATTGCCAATCCCGATCGTTTCAACCGGCATTCCAAGCAGAATATTTATGCTCACGGCTTTTTCTATATCAGTCCTTGCGGGGATGGGATTATCAAAGGCATTCAAAATAAAATTTAATAAAGAATTGCTAGTTCGAACGCTAAGTTTCTTGCTAATTCCGCTTGGCATACTTGTATTCACGCTTATCTTGTTACTAACCCATGCCGACTGCAACAACCCCGTAATCACCACCTGCCGCTCGATTGCATTGAGGAATACTTTGCTTGAAGTATTCATTTTTTTGTTTGGTTTTGCGGCTTATATCGGATTGGTTAAAACAAACAAAAATAATACTAAGAATTGGGCCGCTATTTCAATTATATTTCTAGTTTCGATTGTGGGTTTATATAATGCACAAAAGTTCTTACCTTTTTCTCCTGAATCGAGTTTTAAACCCAATAATGATTTGCTTGACCAAATTATCAAAATTACTAAAGGCTCAAGAGTTTCCGGCCTTGCGGAAGCGAATATTAATACCGATTTTGCGACTCTTTACAGATATTACGACGATAATTATTACGACCCACTCTATATTAAACGGTACGGAGAGTTCGTCGCTTACGCAAACGGTACTCAATTAAAAAGAAGCGATGTTGAGGTCAATTCGGATGTTAATCTCTCACCAAAGAAACAATTAGCCAGAACTAGACTTTTCGAACTTACCTCAACTCAATACTTGGTCTATAAAAATAATGATAATAAAGAATCGCGCGATGTAGTTTTCAGAAATGACAAATGGACTGTTGTTGCAAATCATGCTCTACCGCGGGCTTACATGGTTAGCCAGTATGATATCCAACGCGATGATGAAAAAATTTTAAGTACGCTCTTTGATCAAAAGTTCGACCCTTACCAAACAGTCGTACTTGAGGAGAAACCGAAAAAAACTTACGGGGCAAAACAGAATTTCTCAGCTCCCATGATTGCACATTACAATAATGATTCGATTACCATAAAAACTAACGCAAATAAAGACGCCCTTCTTGTACTAACTGACAACTTTTACCCGGGATGGGACGCATTCGTAAACGGGAATTACACAAAAATTCTAAGGGCAAACTATACTTTTCGGGCGATAGAAGTACCTGCCGGCAACAATAATGTCGAGTTCCGATACGAACCGGGATCTCTTTTTGAAGGTTTTATTGTATCTTTTATTTCCTTTGGCGGTGCTGTTGGATTCTTTCTAAAAAGAGGATCATTTACCGGATAATTTTCTCCAATTCTCAGTACTATTATAAATATAGCTCGGGTTCACGTTAATCCAGCCGGCCTTTTCAAGCGCAGCGCTGGTTGAAGCTTCAAGATCAAAAAGCTGATACCCTCCTTTTTCTCCAATTGCCGCATTATTATAAATGGGTTCGCGATCGGTCGTAACACCTATTCCTATTTTTCTCCCACCATTGTCAATTTTCCCGTCATAGTACATGTATAAAACAAGTGGCACGCTTACGTCTCTATATTTATATTTGTAGTCGTAGAAAACAAACTTATCGCTTGGATATTTTCTGATTAGTTTTTCTTGCCAGATCTGGACGATTTGCCCCGTAATATTTCCGTGATATGTTATCTCATAAAAGTCTTTATACAAACTGCTGGAGAGTATTATAATCAGAAAAATCAAACCAAAAGTCTTCTTTTTCTTATAAGCAATATATATAATCCACGCAGTTAAAAGAAAAACGAATGGATGAAGAAAGGTCAGATAGCTATCGTACAGGGGTGTTCTTATATATCTGAGAATTGTAAACATTGAAAAGAAACTGACTAGGAGTAATAAAATCGCCTTATTAATTTTACGGGTTAGAAGCTCGCAGACTGAGGTTAGTACGACACCGAGAACAATTAAATATCCCAAGATCGTCGAACCGCTAGTTATGTGTCCCCATGCTACGGGCCAAAAAACACCGGCATATGTCAACCATCGCCTCCCTAATACCTCGAGAGGTATTTTGTACTGATCGTGCAAAAAATATTGCAGCATGTTTCTGCTGTTAACAAAGTCGTTTTGAATGTCGAATATAAGAATTGGAGCGAAAGGGACAAAAAGCCCCAAAACCAAAGCAACGATAGATCTTAACTGCGGAACTCCGGTAAATAAAATTGTGGACAATATTAAAGTACCAAGAGCAACAGCTTGTAAATGAATTGAAATTCCAAGGCTAACAAAAAATCCTAAGAGGAATAAGTGGAAAGTTTTTTTCTCTCTGATATACGAAATCGCCGACCAAATAGCGGCAAGGGCAACAATCGCCTCAGGCCCCTGGTTTGTCAAATTTGTCGATTGAGCAATTTGAGCAGTTGAAACAGCAGCTAATGCCCCGGCAATTAAACCGAGTGTTTTATCAATTAGTTTTTCTCCTACCTTTATTATCAACAAAATGAATAAGACGTAAGTAAGGGTTAGAAAAATCCACGGAGAACTAACCAAGGGCGGGAATAAAAGATTCCCAATCATAATAAACCAATACCATTCGCCGCCGGTTTGAAAAGGGCCAGCTGAGGAAAACGGACCAACAAGCGGAATAAGTTTTTGCTCGGTCGCGTAATGCGCGATAACCGCGTCATGTGCTTGATCATATGCCAAACCAAAACGATTTTGATAATTATAGAACCTTAGAACAAAAGATAAAGTCAGAATAACAACTACTGAAACCGTGAACCAATTTTTAATAATGAACTGTTTAATCTCTTTTATTCTCATAGGATTTACCCGCCGTAGCTTTAGCGGAGGCGGGCCAAAAGTAAGCGGTTGTTATAACTGTAGTAATATATGCAATGTGACTGTTGTTAAAATATCTTGAAAAATACCAAACGACAAAAAGGAGTAGTGAATAAAATATAATTAAAGTTTTGACTGACAAATTTTGCTTTAGTGTTCGAATTAAGAGAAACACAAGGGGTAATGTAACTATTAGCTGAAAAATAATAAAAGGAAACTTGTCATGAACATTTTTAACCAAACCGAGCTGATTAAGAAGCATCGAAAACCCATAGCCGTTTATTGGATAACTATGCGCCGTATTTCCCGATAAATACAAAATAGTGCTGTCTATAAATGCCTTTGGGTTCCATAAAAAGAAGGGGAGTGTAACCACCGCAAAAACCGCAAAAAAAACTCCAAGTGCCTTAAATACCTCCTCCCGGTTTTTATTCTTGAACCATAAATATGCAATCCAAAGAGGAAAAATTGGCCAAGCCGACTGCTTGACGGCAAACGCTAAAGCTAAAAGACCTGACGATATATATAATTTATTCTTGTTCAAAAAATAAAGTGCGGTAAACAAAAATGCAAACATGAAGAAATCCGACCGCCCCTCAAGTGCATATGGAAGCGTTAAGGGATTAAATGCCAGAAGAACCATAAATGCCCTTTTTCTCTCCCCATCAAGATTAAGTTTTTGAATAAAAAAAAGAATTGAGAACAATAGAAAAAGAAGAGGAATTCTTCCGTCAAAAAATCCTAAAAGTTTTCCGCTTATAACGTAAAAAGGTAAGGCAAACAATAAATAAAAAGGTTCCATGACAAAATGATATAGAGCCGGATTCGGCTCAGACCCCGAGTAGAACCATTGTTCAAGCGGTGTACCAAAATATGTAGTTGCGTATGGATTTTTACCGGATATTAAGTATTTAATTGCATACTCTTGTTGAATTACTATGTCGTGAACATGAAAAGTTGGCAAACTTTCATGCCGTAATATAATTTCCGATGTAAATGCACTAATAATCGTGACTGCAATGAGTAACCATAATGTGACGTTCTTAAATTTCTCATAAACACTTTTTTTTAATTTTATCAAGTCAAAAAAAACGAATATTATGAGCCCTGAAAAAATTACTGCGAACAACCAATACGGCGTAGCTCGTGGCGCCAGACCATAATGTAAAATAAAGTAAGCGATAAGGACAACGGCGAGAACCGTATCTTGTTTTAGTTTCATTTAATTTACGAACCTATATTTTATTAAACTCCACAACGCAATCGACCCGTCTCTGAACGTATTAAGTTTTTTTCCCGCTTCATACCCTCTTGGGTTCGTCTTAATTGGTATTTCTTTTATTTTTAAACCCTTTTTGAGAAGTTTCGACGTTATCTCGGGCTCAAAGTCGAAACGCCTGGAACGAAGGACAATGTTTTTAACAGTTTCTCTTGGAAAAAGTTTGTAGCACGTCTCCATATCAGTAATCCATTGGCCATAGAGCAAACTCGTAACCAAACTTAAAAATCTATTTCCTAAGTAATGCACTAAAAATTGCAGCCTTCGCTCCTCGTCCGTAAGATGCGGAAGTCTTGCGAGTCTTGTTCCGTAAACTACATCTTTATCACCCTTAATATGAGCGAGTAATTTTGGAATATCATTCGGATCGTACTCAAGATCTGCGTCTTGAATAATAATGTAATCACCGGTTGCATTTTCAATACCGGTGCGAACAGCCACCCCCTTGCCAAGATTTTTCTCATGCCGAAAAACCTTAAAATTTTTAATTTCTCGCCCTGAGCGAAGCCGAAGGGTTAATTTTAAATTTTTAATTTCAGATGCGGTAGCATCTGAGGATCCGTCGTCCACAACAATAAT
>JBGOVI010000013.1:0-17574 GCA_041478035.1 Patescibacteria group bacterium | reverse complement strand
TATTGCTCCACTTCCTGCAGGACAAAATCACAGTTTAACGGAAAACGGGTACATTGTTCTATTTGTAACAAGGAAATATACAGGTCTCAAAAAGATTTAAGAAGTTCCAGAAGTAAAATGTACTTCTGTAGCAAAACCTGTCAAACTATTTGGAGAAATACGATTCTATATTCCGGAGATAATCACGCAAATTGGAAACATGGAAGATCGGCGTATAGAAGAATTCTAAAGTCAACTGGCAAAAAAGTGATGTGTGCGCTTTGTAAGATTGACGATATTAGGGTAATGATCGTTCATCATCTGGATAGGAATAGGGAAAACAATAAAATCGAAAATTTAACATGGCTTTGTCAAAATTGTCATTATTTAGTGCACCATTTTAGCGATTCACAAGCTAGGTTAATGAAAGAGTTAAATTAAGCATGGTGGGTGTAGCTCAGTGGTTTAGAGCGGATGGTTGTGGACCATCAGGTCGGGGGTTCAATTCCCCTCACTCACCCAAAAATCTGAAATGTTTGATTAAATCTCAATTTTATGACTGAAAAACCAAGACAATTTAAGCTGGAGGTGCTAGGGCCTCAATCAAAAGGGGGACTTGACCTTCCTGCGGTGGCTCAAAATGACCGAGTTTTTTTTGGCAACATGGATGGAGGACAATACATAAAACTGACACTGGGAGGACATGACGCACAAAGAGCTGAATTCTGGGTTAGTGAAAATTTAGGCGGCGGAGAAATTGAATTGGGAAGCCACCCTGTCTTTTACGGCTTTGACCACGGACTAAAGGGAACTAAATTTAAATTCAGTTGCAAACTGAATGAGGATCAGGGGAATAATAATATTACGATGAACTTTCACGCCCCACCAAACGTGGATATTTCCCTGAGAAGGCCTAAAATGAACAGAACCCAAAACCGTTAAAATCAAAGTCCGTAGAGTTTTTTCTCCCTGAAGTAGGTATCTTTTACCGCCTCCGCTATTTTTCTAGGAGTAGACTTATTAAGTGCGGAGGGCAAAATATTTTCGGTAGATAAATCCTCGACGCAAGAGGCGAGTGCAAAAGCCGCTGCAATTTTCATTCCACTTGTAATAATTTTCGCCCGGGCCTCAATTGCCCCCAAGAATACTCCGGGGAATGCTAAAACGTTGTTCACTTGATTCGGAAAGTCGCTTCTGCCTGTTCCAACTATATATGCTCCGTGCTTTCTTGCTTCACCCGGCATAATTTCAGGATTCGGATTGGCCATGGCAAGTATTACCGGTTTCTCACGCATGGTTTTAATCATGTTTCCTTTTAAAACCCCTCCGGCAGAGACTCCTATAAATACATCCGCACCGCCTAAAGCACCAGAAAGTGTGCCGCTCGTATCTTTTCTGTTAGTGATTTGCGCAAGCCGCATTTTCCAGGGATTATTTTGAATGTCGGGACGACTCTTGTTTATTATTCCTTTTGTGTCGCAAACTATAACTTCTTTTACGGGTTCGCAGACTTTTTTATCCTGTCCCACGCATAAAAGTAAGTTTGCGATTGCAGTTCCTGCGGCACCGGCGCCTGAAATTACTACTTTTAATTCAGTCAATTTTTTTCCGGTAAGTTTGCAGGAATTAATAAGTGCTGCGAGTAAAACTATTGCCGTTCCGTGCTGGTCATCGTGAAAAACGGGAATTCCAATATCCTGGAGCGCTTCCTCAATTTCAAAACAGCGGGGTGCAGCAATGTCCTCTAAATTAATCCCTGCAAAAACCGGCGCAATATTTTTTACAAGGTTGATAATTTCGTATGAGTTTTGGGTTAGAAGGGTTAAAGGAAACGCATCAATTTCCGCATATTCTTTAAAAAGAAGCGCCTTCCCCTCCATAACGGGGATTGCGGCGTAAGGCCCGATGTTGCCGAGGCCCAAAACTGCCGAACCGTCTGAAACAATTGCAACCGTGTTGCCTTTTATTGTTAAGTCGTAGGCAAGACTTGTATCTTTTTCTATTACACGGCAAACCCCTGCAACGCCCGGCGTATAGACAAGAGACAAATCCTTTTTGGTTCTAACTCTAATTTTTGGGATAACTTCTAATTTACCGTGATATTTTCTATGAAGCGCAACCGATTCTTTATAGATATCCATATAGATATCTTAATCTACAAGTTTTTCCAGTGCAACAAGTATTGCTGCCTCTCGAAGAGTAATTTTTTCTTTCAATGATTTATCCCAAATATTTTTAAATGCGGCTTTCATTTTTTCTTCTAATAATGATAACGCTTGTTTATCTGAATACTTTTTTTCTTCTACGTTTTGTTTCCATTCAATCCACGAGCCTGTAACGCCCCCGGCGTTTGCTAAAATGTCAGGTATAATAACTACCCCTTTTTTTGTAAGGTACGAATAAGCATTCGGCGTTACCGGGCCATTTGCCATCTCTATAATAATTCCAGCCTTAATGTTTTTCATATTTGATTCGTTAATCACGTTTTCGAGCGCAGCCGGAACTAACACATCCACGGGAAGCGCAAGAAGATCTTCATTTGAAATTACTTTTCCTTCCCGCATGTCGCAAACCCCGCCCACGCAATAACACTCAGCCAATTGTCCCTTTTCTTTTTTACAAGACAATACTTTTGAGACATCAAGGGAAGTATTTATAGCGGCTCTCTTTGTGATTCCACCTTTGGAGTCGGAGAGAGCAGTGATGATGAATCCGTTCGCAGCAGCGTGCTTTGCAAAAAAATATCCTACATTTCCAAAACCTTGAACCGCCACTGTAGTATTTTTTATCGACAGTCCCATTCTCTTAGCAAGTTCTAAAAGGATAGCTACACCGCCGAATCCGGTTGCCTCCTCTCGAATCTTAAGGCCTCTTTTTTTTACAGGCTTTCCGGTAAATGCGCCGTACGTTTTTTCGGAAAATTCCTTCCGTTTTTTTGCAATCTCAATATATTGATCAACCATCCATTCAATTATTTTTGGGTTCGTGTTAACATCCGGAGCCATAATATCTTTTTCAGGACCAAGAACATCATAAAACGTCTTTACATATTCTTTTGAAATTCTCTCCAGCTCATTTTTTGAAAATGTTTTGGGATCAATAGTGGCCCCTCCTTTTCCTCCCCCATATGGAAGTCCCATAATTGCACATTTAAGACTCATCCAAAGAGACAAAGCCAGAATTTCATCGCGAGTAACATTTTTGTGAAATCTTAGTCCACCTTTGTATGGCCCAAGCTTGTTATTATACTGAACTTTATAGCCGGTAATTTTTTCTATCTTTCCGGAGTCTCGTACCAAAGGTAGGGAAGCTTCGATAATTCGATCGGGAGCCAAAAATAAGTCAAGTTTTTCGGAAGAAATCTCAAATTTTGCCGCAATTTCTTTTATTTGTGTCAAACTTGATGAATACAGCGAGTTATCTTTCATTTTGCCGATCTATAATCTTAGAATTATTGTAGAAAAGTTTCAATAGGAAATCTGAGCGGGGTACCAGAATCGAACTGGCTTCTCCACCTTGGAAGGGTGGCATACTACCGGTGTACTAACCCCGCACTCGGCTAATTATACTAAAAACAAGAGGTTGACGCACCCTGTAGAAATTGAACTTATAGCACGGGCCTAATGAGGTCAAACCAAAAGCGGTGACCTTCATCGTTTGGGTGAAACCCGTCAGAGGCGCTTTCATACCCATAATTACTTCTATTTATCTTTGTGATTAATGGATTTACATAGACAACTTTTGAAAAATTCTTTGCTTCAGATGCTATTATTTTTGAGTAATTCCATGCCGCAAATTGATAAATCGGCCGAATCACAATAGGAATTGCAGTCGAATCAAAAATGCGTCCGGGGCCGATGATTATTAATTTATCTGTATTCTTACTGTACCTTTCTAAAACCTTCCGGGTATCCGGCTTGAAGTTGGAAACGCTTGAGAAATGGAAAAGGTCGTTTGAAGAAATGATTAAAACTGTCAAATTTTGCTTTTCATCCGGAAGAAGTCTGTCGACCAAACTGTTCATAGCCGAACCGCTTATTGATTGATTAACAAAGTGAACATAATATTTTTGTGCATAAAATCCGGAAATTCTTCCACCAACGCTTGTTTCAAAAGAACTCGCGCCGACGCCAGCCCCAACACTATCGCCATCCAAAAAAAGATGAAATTCGGGATTCTTTGGATTACCTAATGTTTTTTTACCAACGTAGGTTTTTTTTGCTAATTCACCCGATTTCGAAAAAAAGTATCCGCTGTAAGCGGATTGGACGATAATATATGCAAGAATAATTACTCCAACAATCTGAAGCATTTTAGACACTTCCAACATTATACAATTATTTTCCCGACAGTAGATGACCTCCACTATTTGACACAAAATACTTTTTGAAGTAATATTTCCTTTTATGGCATTTCCACGTGAGGTCTTTCGAAGCGCTTCAAATGAAGCACTAGCCGCCACTATTGAATACAGAAGAAGAATAGATTCTCTTGTTCAGGAAATGGCAGGTTGGGCTAGCGTCATTCCCGTTTTCGGTCGCCTTGATGAATACTTAGAAGGTATAAACATGCAGGAGGTTAAAAGCACTGTCCTTCCTGCAGGCCTCGTACTTCTTTGTTTACGTGACTTATCCGTCTTACCTCAACCCAAACAGCATGATTATTCGTATCTTTTTAAGAACAATCCTGAAGACGAATCTAAAATATCACATGCCTTGCATCACGTAGACGAGCATGAATACAATGGGCATAAAGTCTGGGTATACGACCTTGCTTCAAATTCGCATACATCGGAGCATACGCATGACAGAATTGAATTAGAAAGAGTTCTGTACGGTAAAGTAAAAGTAAACAACCAAATTGTACATGCAGGACAAACCCATATAGTCCATCCTGGAACTTATCATCCAACAGAAACAAAAGGTGAGCCAGCAATAGTATTGTGCGCGTTAATGGACGGAGCAGGAGAAAGTAAGAACGACGTCCACAAATTTTGAAAAATCCGTCCCTCAACTACTTCTATTGAGTTTTCGCTCTACAAACCTTAAAATACTATGATCGGGGTGTAGTTCATCGGTAGAACGCTCGGTTTGGGACCGAGAAGCAGGAGGTCCAATTCCTCTCACCCCGACCAATTATGGAAGCAATAATTTTTTCATTCTTCACATTCATTTCGACTGCGCTTGGGGGTTTATTCGCGCTTAAAAATAAAGAAAGGCTTCATTATATTATGAGTTTTACTGCCGGCGTTCTTCTTGCCGTCTGTTTCTTTGATATTCTTCCTGAAGCTTTCAATATAATTCGCGAAAATAACCTCGATGTAACTCCCATGCTTATGGCGCTCGTCGGAGGGTTTCTTGTCTTTCACATTCTTGAGAAAACCATAACGATCCATCACGCACACGAAAACGAATACGCAGACCATAAACATCCGCACATAGGATTACTTGGCGCATCGGGTCTTTCATTCCATAGTTTTCTCGATGGAGTAGGAATAGGGCTCGGTTTTCAAGTAAGTCCGCATATAGGACTTCTCATTGCCATCGCAGTTATTGCCCATGATTTTTCTGACGGACTAAATACCGTAACGCTAATGCTAACTCACAAAAACACTCAAGGACGTGCTATTAAATTTTTGATGCTTGATGCTTTAACACCGATTTTAGGAGTACTGTCAACATTTTTATTTAAAATTCCACAAAGTTTTCTTGTGCTTTACTTGGGGTTTTTTGCGGGATTTTTACTATATATAGGAGCTAGTGATCTTTTACCGGAAGCGCATTCCAAACATAGTTCGTATAAAATGATCGGTCTTACTGTTCTCGGAGTATTATTTATTTTCACCATAACTCGATTCCTCTAGAAATTCTCATTAAGAGAGTAGGTGCGAACCTAATCAACCCTCCAGGTTGTCTAGCTTGGAACCTCTTCTTCTAAAATTGCTAGTTTCATAATTTGGTTTTTTTTATTACAATGTTTTCAGTTTTGGGCTACGAGAAACAATACCTGCGGATCTAGTTTCTGGGTTTTATTCGGTGTTATTCCGGGCCGGTAGCGCAACGGTAGCGCACTTCCATGGCATGGAAGGGGTTGAGAGTTCGATTCTCTTCCGGTCCACTCTTCGACTCACCCGCAAAATGCGGGTTCTCTCAGAGTAAACTCAAATAGGTGAGGCGAAGAACCCTGAGCTTGTCGAAGGGCTTGTAGATATGTCTTGGTTTGTATATATTGCAAAAGCACGAACAGATAGATTCTATACTGGTATCACCACAAACGATAAAAAAAGAATAGATAAACATAATTCAGGAGTAGGATCAAGATTTGCAAAACAACAAGGTCCTTTTGAGTTGTCGTACACATCCAAGCCATTCCCCAATAAATCAGAAGCGCGCAAACGGGAAATCCAAATCAAAGGATGGTCAAGAGAGAAAAAGTTAAAATTAATAAATGGAGATTGGGATTAGGTTTCGCGTTTGATACTCCGTGGTAAAATAGGGCATGCAGACGCCGCTGGCAGATAGACTCAGGCCTCAGAAAATTGAAGAATTTGCTGGACAAGAGCATCTTATTGGAAAGGGTAGGCCGATCAAGCGAATGCTTGAGAACAGGACGGTTACTTCGATGATTTTGTGGGGGCCGCCTGGTGTTGGCAAAACAACTCTTGCCCATTTAATTTCAAAATATATTGACGCCGCTTTCGTTCATTTCTCAGCCGTCACAAGTGGTGTTGCTGATGTTCGAAAAGTTATTGAAGAAGCTACCAAACTTCGAAGAAGCATAGAACAGCGCCAAACGGTTTTATTCGTTGATGAAATACACCGCTTTAATAAAGCCCAGCAAGATGCTTTTCTGCCTTCGGTTGAAAGTGGAACAATTATCCTAATTGGTGCTACAACTGAAAACCCCGGATTTCGAGTTAACGCGCCGTTAATTTCCCGTTCGCAGGTTTATGTTTTAAATTCGCTATCGAACGAAGATCTTGAAAAAATTATTAAACGTGCACAAAAAGAATTTCCAAAAGTAAAATGGTCTAAAGATGCCGTTCGTCACATTATTAAACAGGCGAACGGAGACGGGCGAACTGCAATAAATGCAGTTGAGCTTGCCGCGTCCATTAGTTCGAATGTTGATTTAAAAACAGCCGAGGAGGCTGTTCAGCAAAAAGCGATATTTTACGACAAGAAGGGCGATTGGCATTATGACACTGTTTCAGCATTCATAAAATCAATGCGGGGAAGTCAGCCCGACGCAACTCTGCACTACTTGGCGAGAATGATTAAAGCAGGGGAGGATCCTATGTTTATTGCCCGTAGGATGGTCATTTTTGCGGCTGAGGATATAGGTAACGCTCAACCAACAGCGCTGGTTCTGGCGACGAGTTCTATGCAGGCGGTTCATATGATCGGAATGCCGGAAGCAAGTTTGATTCTTGCCCAAACCGCAACTTATCTTGCAACTGCCAAAAAATCAATCGCATCAACAATGGGAATTTCAGCCGCAATGTCAGACATTGATGAAGAAAACCTGGATCCGATCCCGTTGCATTTACGAAACCCTGCGAATAAAGTGATGAAAGGTTTAGGTTATGGCAAAGGCCACACCAGATATCCCTGGCTCGTGGAACGCGAATCCGGTTCGAAAGTAGAGCAGGAATACATGCCCAAAAACCTCCGCGGAAAAAAGTACTACAAAGAAGACTGGAAATAGAAGAAAGAGATCGAAAATCGAAGATTGTTGATTATTGAACGGGTTGGCGAAGCTTGGCAAGGCCTGATTGTTCAAGCCTTCCTACCGTTCTAGCCGATCGACCAAGCGATCTGCCGACTTCTACTTGTGTTTTATTAGCTCTCCTTTCAAGAACAATTTGTTCGTTGGGATTAAGTCTTCCCCAAGCTTCAGCTCGATCATCGTGATCAAGCAACGCTTTTACAGTTTCCAGGAATATATTAATTTTTACTCTCTTCTCGTCCTCCATATTTAGTATTATAGCATCTGTGTCAACTGCCTTACCCGAACAAACGAGTATAAGTAAGAGGTGTCTGGCACGGGACTCTATTTCCTTTTTAATTTTTCAAACTCATCTCGTTTGATACCTGCATCTTTCAGGATTTTTGAAAGCAAACCAATTCCAACCCTTTCACCTGCATGAAGAGGTACGGACGTTCTTCTGCCATCCGGATGAATCATTCTAACGTGGCTTCCTTTCTGGTGATGTTTGGTAAACCCGGCTTTTTCAAGGACTCGCATTAAGACACGAGCACTAATCGGGGAAAGTTTAGGCATAACTTTGAATAGTTATATCTTCTATGCCAAAAAAGCGGGAAGTGTTTGGATGTTCAAGTTTTTCTTGTTTTGCGTCTTCATCCGACTCAAGTACGAGTTCAATTACTTCCCGGATTCTCTCACGTACTTCCTCAACTGTTTCTCCTTGGGTATAACAACCACGCAATTCTGGAACAGACGCGACATAAATACCGTTCTCGTCTTGTTCGATTAAAACTTTAAATTGTAATTCTTTAATTTTATTTGCCATGGAAATATTATAGCACACATTATATACTTAAATTATGACTGGATGGACTAATAACTTTGCAGTTTGGAAAAAGCTTCTTATAGCTGCCGCAGCTATTTTTGTAATTTATTTTGGGATTACATTTGTTATTGCTTCCTATGTCGTAAGCCCTACAGCGCGACATATTGATATTTCGCCTGATTTTATTTCTGCCGACTATCAAAACGTTTCGTTTAAAACTTCCGACAATTTAGAACTTAAAGGCTGGCTTTTTAAACCAAGCTCTGTTAAATTTGTAATTTTTGTTCCGGGAATTCTTGATAATCGTACGAATCAGGGATATTACGGAGCAGACCTTGCAAGAGAGCTTATAAACCAAGGTTTTGGTGTACTCATGTATGATCCTCGCGCAAGAGGCGACTCTGAAGGCAAAACAAGACTTAAAAACGAAAAAGAAGATATAGTTGCAGCGGTCAGTTTTCTCGTATCAAAAAATATCTCTTCTAAAAATATTGACATCATTGCTTATTCCACGGGGGCGCGCGCGACGCTTCTTGCGCTTCCGGACATAAAAAATATTGGCGGAGTGGTTCTTGATAGCACACCTACAGATTTTAAAGCTGTCATAGACTATGTTGTGAAAGTTGAAGAACACATTCCCGGCATAACCCTTCCGGGTGTATATTTTTGGCTGAATTTTTACGGAATAGACCTTGGACCGGAGAAAGTTTTAAACAATTTATCGCGATCACCTGATTTACCTTTGCTAATTCTCCATGCGCAGCACGACTCAAGTGTCCCCATTCAAAACAGCCAAGAGTTATTTGCTAAGGCCAACTCAAAAATAAGCAGGTTTGTTGTTTTCCCTAAAGGATCGCACATAGAAACATATAAGTTTAATCCGGATATGTACAGAAAAGTTGTTTTTGATTTCTTGAAAGGAGTTAAAAAGTGACCCTCTGGTTTCATTCAGTGCCTGGAGAGGGACTCTTACTATTTCAACAACCTTAGGAATTCTTGTTCTTTCAATCCTGCCCTTTTGATTTGAGCTTTGAGCAGAAATCTTGCAACTTCTTTATGAAGAGGAATTGAGAGGCTTGGAAATTTTTCTTTTTGCAGAATTGCATGATCTCCTGATGTGTGAACATGTTTGTATCCTGATTTTACAAACGCTTTAACAGCGTCCCTGCCGGAAATATTCGTGAGCTTGGGCATAAGAAAGTTTTTAGATTGAGGCGACTGATATTGGAATATTTATAATCTCTTTTTCGATCTTCTTTCCTTTTTCGCTCTTTTCCATTGCCTCCATGTAGGCTTTTATTGCCTTTTTGGTGTTTTTTAAAGCTTCTACTTTTGTTTTACCTTGACTCATGCAACCGTATAAGTTAGCCACATCGGCAACATAGCCTTTGTATTCGCGGTCGTATGTTAATTCGATCAGATATGTAAGATTTTTTGTAATAGAAATATTATAGCACTTTTTTGTAATCATTGAAGCCCTGTTCGAATTAAAGTAAAATACTATAGTTGCCTGGGCTAGTGGTGGAACGGTATACACGCACGCCTTAAGAGCGTGTCCCAAAAGGATGTGGGTTCGAATCCCACCTAGCCCACCCATAATTCATGATTCGAGATTCATGCTTCAAAAATGCGGAGGGGGCTTTACGCCGACGGCCCGGAGAGAGTAGTCGAGGAGGTCTTTCATTTCTTGCCTCCTGTTAGAAGCGTTTAGAAGAACGGCGATTATTTTGTGACCATCGTATTCTAAATATGTAACAAGGCACATTCCAGCCTCATCCGTGTATCCCGTTTTAACTCCCTTAACTCCGGGGTATGAGGTAATCAAGTTGGTCTCATTATATAACGTATACGCCTTATGTTTATCTGTTTGCTCGATATCGTGTTGATAAGTCGCGGTAACTTCGGCAAAAGTCGGATTCGCAAGTGCATATCGCGTTATTACCAAAAGATCATTTACAGACGAATACTGTTTCCCGTCTCCCATCAAGCCTGTCGGATTGGTAAAATGTGTGTCAGTTAAACCTAAATCCTCGGCTTTTTTGTTCATTAAGTAAACAAAATTCTCGCGTCCAAAAGGGCTTGATGCGGCTATTGCCTCAGCCGCATCATTCCCGGAATTCAGCATCAGCCCGTAGAGTAGTTCGTTCAAACTCAATTCCTCACCAACTTTTAGCCCCATAGAGTCTTCTCCAATTTCAGCCGCTTTTTTATCGATTCGAATTTCCTGATTAAGGTCCATATTATCAAGCGCTACGATGGCGGTCATAATTTTGGTCAAAGACGCAATGGGAAGGTGCAGGTCGGTATTTAACCGGTATGTAAATTTATTTTCAGTCAAATCATACGCGAGAGCGGCTTGAGCAAGAATTTCCGGTTTTTTCAAACTCGAATTTACAATTTCATCATTCGGTTTCCAAATTCGGCCTTCACCTACTGCTTTAGGAAATGCACGAGTTAAAAGAGCGGGCAGGGGAGACTGAATCGAAGAATTTTCATTCGAGCTTTCCTGAGCGTAAAAGAAATAAGCGGCCGAACCAATAATTGCGACTAAAGCAAAAATGCCGATTTTTTTCATTTAAATTATAGTATAATTCACTTTCATGCGCTCGACAACAAATTATTTGAAACACGCTAACAAGAATCCGATTCAGCGCTTTTTGATTGAAAATTTTTACCGACAGCTTATAAATATTTCAAAGCCGATTAAACCCGTCAGAATTCTCGACGTTGGATGTGGGGAAGGGGCGACTATTGTCAAACTCAAGCAAGCGAAAATCGGTAAAACTCTTGAAGGGATTGATAACTCGGAGGATGCACTTCAAATCGGCCGCAAAATTTATCTCGGAATAAATATAAAATCGGGTGATATTTATAATCTCCCTTATAAAGACGGTTCATTCGACCTTTTGATTTGTACCGAAGTCCTTGAGCACCTCAAGTACCCACGAAAAGCCCTGGCAGAACTCAGAAGAGTTTCTAGCAAATACGTGTTGTTGTCGGTTCCAAACGAGCCGTTTTTCGTTCTGGCGAATCTACTCCGCGGGAAATATTTACGAACGCTTGGTAACCATCCGGAACACACTAACCACTGGACAAATCCGGGATTTAAACTCTTGCTGAGAAGAAATAGCCTTAGAATTGTCACCTCCCGCGCGCCTTTCCCCTGGACCTTAATCTTAGCTAGAAAATAAGGAAATCAAGTTTGGCGTTTAACAAGTCTTGCCTGATAGACGATTTGCATCGGCTCTCCATTCTGGTCATTTATCTCATTCGAACCTGAAAGTCGTTGATATTCGGGAAGATATGAATTAAGCGACTCCTTTGACTCTTTAATTTCCGTAACGAGCTCTTTTACCTTAACATTCACGTGGGTAACATCCGGTCTTTTCAGAATTTCATACTTCGTAGCACTTTTTGTTTTTTGAGCTACTTTTGCTGCTTCTGCATGTTGTTTGTAAGTTTCATCATTCTCAAGAACGGACTCAAGCATTTCCTTTTGCTGATTTAGTTCGACTGTTAATCTACTGATCTTTGCAAGATGTTCCCGAATCATTAATTCAAGACTCTCAAGAACTGTAGCACTCGAATCTGAAACGCCTTCGGTTGTTTGAACATCGGACGAGACTACCTCTCCCTCTTGCACTTCATCCGAACTCTGAATTCCGACATCTGACTTCTGATCACTATCATCCATAGGCTATCTAATATATCCGACTTTCAAACCATAAATCAAGTGGCAGATTTTATCTTTCTAAGCCACCTTCTTGTATAATATCCTAATGAGTCAAAAACCCGGGATAGTTCAGCACATAAAAGGCTTTTTATATTTTCCGCTTGCCTTCTATTTTCGCTTTTTTGCAAAGATTAAACTTGGTCTTTGGAAGCCGCGCGTAATTGTTATTACAGGATCCATTGGCAAAACCACTCTTTTTGAACTAATTAAGTCACAAGTTCCGCATGATTTAGCATATTTTGCAGAGCATGTAAATAGCGCTTACGGAATATCGGTGAATATTTTAGGTTTGAAAGTAAATAACGCGTCTTACGGAGACTGGTTCCGTTTATTTTTGACCGCACCGTTTATGATTTTTTCAAAACTTCCAAGACAAAAAATTTACATTACGGAGGCAGACGCTGACCGCCCAGGTGAAGGCAAATTTTTAGCAGAACTTTTAAAACCGAACGTAACCATTTGGGTTAGTTCTTCAATTACGCATAGTGCAAATTTTGACGCTCTTGTTCTGCTCGGCAAATTTAAAAATACGGAGGAGGCTATCGCTTTTGAATATGGACATTTTGTAGAACAAACTTCAGAGCTTGCCATTGTAAATTTAGATTTTACTCCCATTAAAAAAGAGTTGACGCGAACTTCCGCAGAAGTTCTAAAAATATCAAAAAAAGAGTTCCTAACGGGGTATAAAGTTGACGAAGATGGTTCGGAGTTTGTAATAAAAGAGGGGAAATATAAATTCCCTGCCTATCTTCCCGCGGAGAGCTACTTTTCTATAATAGCTTCTCAACGACTCAATTCCTATCTGGGCTTAGAATTTGATGATTCGTTTAAAGACTTTGAAATTCCACCCGGACGTGGAAGCATTTTTTCGGGTGTTAAAAATACTATAATTATTGATTCTTCATACAACGCTTCCAAGATATCTGTTATTGCTTTTCTTGATCTTGTAGCTGACTTAAAGAAGAAGACCGGCCGACAAGTTACTTTTATATTTGGTGATATGAGAGAGCTTGGAAATGAAGCAAAAGAAGAACATCTTGAAGTTGCAAAAAAAATAAATGGCGTTGTTGATTTGCTATATTGCGTTGGTCCACTGACAGAAAAATACATCATGCCGAATGTAAAAATTCCTGCGAAGCACTTCAGAAATTCCAAACTTTTAGGAGAATTTTTGGCCAAAAATATTGCATCAAAAACTATAGTTCTTGTTAAGGGATCTCAAAATGAAATATTTCTCGAAGAAGTAATCGAACCGCTCTTGGCAAAAAAGTCAGACATTAAAAAACTTTGCAGGCAGAGCGAATATTGGATGAAAGTTAAGCAGAATTTTTTTCGATCTTAATTCTTGATCTCCCGCTCGACTGCTGCGTGGTCGCTCCATGGCACTTCGCCGCGCCCTAAGTTCATTGACTCTTCGTGGCCTTTGCCAGTAATTACAATTGTATCGCCTTTTTTTGCAACTCGAACTGCGTAGGCGATAGCTTTTTGCCGATCGGGAATTTCCACCAGCTCTCCTTTAAAATCCTTTATACCAATTTTAATTTGCGTGTTTATATGTTCGATTTTCTCTGATCGCGAATCCTCGGCTGTCAAAACGATAATGTCATCGTTCTGGGCTGCGATTTCTCCCATCAGTGGTCGCTTTGCGCGATCACGATCGCCCGCCGCGCCAAAAACATGAATCAGTCTTCCTTTGGTTGCGGCTTTGAGCTCGGGCAAAACTTTTTCGAATGAATTTGGGGTATGTGCAAAATCTATAATGACGCGGAAATCTTCATCGTAAACAATCTCCTGCCTGCCTTTTGGAAATTCAAAGGAAGCAAGTGCAGTCTCAATTTTCTCGTCTTCAATTCCTAAAGTCTTGGCAACAGCAACGGCCGCTAGAAAATTTGCGTGATTAAACTCAAAATCGCCGGGAAATTTTATTCCGATTGATTTAAGATTAAAATCTGCGTCGGATTTTTTAAGTGAGTAGGTTAAGATTTTATGACCCGAAAGTAACAGTCTAATTTTTTGGCATGAACTATCATCCGCATTTATTATTGAAGTCTCAGATACCGCGAGTAACTTGGATTTTGCGCGAACATAATTTTCGTAAGTTCCATGATAATCTAAGTGCTCGTGGGTTATATTAGTCAACACTCCAATCTTAAAGTTGAGACCTTTAACTCTGTTTTGATCTAGCGCATGAGAAGTCACCTCAAGGATCAAATAGTTGCATTTTGAAGCAGCCGCACGCCTAATATATTTCTGGATAGTGAACGCCGAGGGAGTAGTAGTATGGAGTCCTGTATCGTAAACTTTATCGCCAATTTGGGCGGCAACCGTTGTAATCATTGTGGGATTTGCACCCGCAACTTTCAGGATGTGGAAAATAAGACTTGCGGTTGTTGTCTTGCCGTCAGTTCCCGTCACTCCTATTGTCGTAATCTTTTTTCCCGACGCCCCGTACATAAAATTGGCAAGCTCCGCCTGAACGGCGTGAATCATATTCTTCAATTGTCGAACCACTTGTGGTGAGCTCCGTCGAACCATAACTGTAATTTTACCATTTTTCTAACTTGACATGGTGAAAGGGTTGTGCATATTCTAAAGACAAGGGAAACGCGTTCCCTTGAAGGGTGGTGATATTATTTGAAGGCATTGCACGTGGTATCATATCTCCTCATTCTTGTTGGAGGAATTAATTGGGGTCTTTGGGGGCTTTTCGACTTTAATTTGGTAAATTCGGTTCTTGGCTCTATGCCGACAGTTGAAAAACTTGTATATGTACTCGTGGGCGTTGCGACTGTATACATTACCGCAACCCACTTGAACGACTGCAAGGTTTGCAGCGCTAAGTAGTAAAATTCCATCTTAAATTATATAATAGATATAGTCTGTTATATTTGTTATGGCAAAAAGGGGTCCCAAGAAAGACAAAAAAAGTGCGTGGTATTATTATTCTGTCGGCCTTTTAACCGGCCTTATTTTTGTCATTCTGTTTATCTATGCAAAAACCTCTTTTACCCTTCACCATAAGTTACAACCATCCTACACCGCAAACACTAATTCTATTGTAAATCCTAAAAAGTTTGATATCCCGATCCTTATCTATCATTACGTTGAATATGTTCATGACGCAGGAGATACAATAAGGCGCTCGCTTGACATAACCCCCTATGTCTTTGAAAACCAGGTTGCAACGCTCCAAGCTTCAGGATATACTTTTTTGACGCCTTCTGATATTAACGACATTCTTAACGACAAAAAGCCTCTTCCCAAAAGACCCGTAATTCTCTCTTTTGACGACGGGTACGAGGATTTTTATACCGACGTTCTGCCGATACTTAAAAAGCATAACGTCCGCGGCGTTGAATATATCGTTTCAGGATTTGTAGACCGGCCCAACTATATGACGGGTGGGGAAATCAGAGAGGTTATAAAAAGCGGGCTCGTCGAGATTGCCTGCCATACGGTTCACCACTTAGCATTAAAAACCGTTTCGGCAGGGGTGGCAACTGCTGAAATTGCAGGCTGTCATGAAGATTTACTGCAAAAATTCGGAGTCGAAACAACCTCTTTTGCATATCCGTACGGCTCATACAACGATTCTCTTCCCCCGATTGTAAAGGCGGCCGGGTTTAAAAATGCAGCCGGTACAAAGTTTGGGTTTGAAATATCGGAAGATAATCTTTATAACATTCCGAGAGTCAGACCCGGTGCCAGGATGGGAAAAGAACTAATTTCTTATATCGAACAGGAAATGGCAAAAACACCCGCCAAGCTCACCCTCAAATAACTTCTGAAAGAAAAGGTGTCAAGCTAGACAACCTGGAAGGTTGATTAGCTTCGAACCTACTCTTTTATGTTCAAGGACAGACGCAGTTGGGCCAAAATTTATCATAATTTTAAAAACTTATTAATTTTTCAATAGGGCGGTTGCAACAAACCGTTTGCTGTCCAAAAATCCCGCGCACGTATAGAGAGTTATTCTTGAGTCGGCAGAATCGGACAAAATTTTGGTATTGGAAGGTGCAACCATAGAAGTGTATTTAACCACAAAGTTTTTTTCTTGTCCGTTGCTTAAGATAATTTTTATTTTGTCGCCCGGTTTAATTTTTGGAAGAGAGCCTAAGAGAGCGGACCAATTATGGCCGTACAATATGCTGTTTCCCTGACTTCCGGGAATTGGAGAAGAGGAAAGGTAAGAAATGCCCTTGTCTGTTGCTTCCCACTTATTTCCTTTTATTTTCGCAGGGAATATAGGAAGCTCTACTTTAATGCTCGAAATCATGATTTTCTGAGGCATTACCCCTGATGTGATATATTGATGCTCGACAAAATTATCAAATGAAAGTTTTGCCCCGTTGTATCTTAGCAAAACTAAAAATGCTCCAAAGATGAGAAATGCAAACCCTGTGAAGATAAAGAGGCGGGATATGAAATTCATATTCCAACTAGTTTTTCTTTTGGTTAAGAAACGTTCCAATTCCCATAAGCGCGAAACCTGCGGCAATCATTGACAAAATAAACATTATGTTCCCTGTTGAGGCAAGTCCAAGAACGCTGGTTGCTGCTCCTAAGACTGATCCTCCACGGCCGTCTGACCTTCCGTCTGAAAGTCCGTCTCCTGGGCCGCCGCCGGTGTTACCTCCACCTTTCTCAGCCGGGCACGCAAAGGCGCTGTTTTGAGCCAAATACGGCCCTTCGGAAAGTCCCCACGCCGATCCGTCAGGTATCAAAATCCAGCCTTGCGATTTAAGTATGTTTATTTCCTCGGTTGTTAAGCTTGAAACCTTCCACCAATTGGTCTGTATTCCCTGGCCGCTATTCGTGCAAAGACACTGGGAAAGGGTTCCTTCCCCTTGCGAATAAACAGAGTCTCGGCCTGTATAAGTAGTCGGGTCTCCCGGGACGCCATGTATACCTGAATCGTATGATGCGACAGCCTGTCCCTGGGGGTTTGAACACGCGGGGAAATCGGGCGCGTTAACAGCGTATGCGCGACCCGCAACAATCAAAGTTATGATTGTATATAGGATAATAGAATATATAAATTTAGTCGCTAATTTCATTTTCTTGTGCACAATTTTTAACAGATAAGAATTATATCAACTTATTATAGGTTTGTCAAGTCAGCCAAGGTTTGTCATTGGGGGATTGAACGAAAGGAAGAAACCCACTTACCGCATAACTTCTTATTGATAGTGATCGTTGACGTCGACGATTTCAGCCGTGCCGTCCTCTCTCGTACCAAAAATTGCTCTATATTTACGGTCGATCCTAAAAGAATGTAGTTTCGACTTTTGAAGTTTTAAGACTTCAGTATGAAGTGAGGGATATCTGG
>JBGOVI010000075.1:0-3689 GCA_041478035.1 Patescibacteria group bacterium | reverse complement strand
TCTTTCCGTTCAGAACAGTCGAACGATTTGAGTTTCTCTTCTCTCCTTTTTTTGACACCGCTCATATAATACTTATTTTTGTGATTTCCTTTTTATTGACGGGCAACGTTTTAATTTCCTTACTCGCACAAACTTTATATATATTGACGCCGATTATTATTCTTGAGAATTCAAGTGCAACCCCAAGATCGCTCGGATACACTTTATTTACAATCCTCATGATGCCTCTTATTTTCTTCACTCAAACACAGAACTCTATCTGGTTGATACCGGCCGGTGTTTCGGGTTCGCTTATTTTTTTGACACACCGCTTTACTACGCAAGGATTTTTGCTGTTCGCAATAATTTTCAGCGTAGTCGAACGCAACCCGGTGTTTATCGCTATGTTTCTTGTTTGTTTTTTTGTTGCGGTTGTGGGTTCGAAAGGATTTTATTTGAAAGTTCTAGCAGGACACATGGGGAATTTAAAGTTCTGGAAAGATAATATCAAATATCGTTTTGCACATCAGGTTAAGGGTAATCTTAAACCTGCCGCAACGCGTGATTTTATTTTCAGAACATACACTCAGTTTCTCAAATTCCCACCTTTCGTTCTTGAGATCACGAGCCCGTGGACAGTTGTTCCGTTATATATTTTTTTATTCGAACCATCTAATAATTTTATTCTGCAAAGGTTGACAATATGGGTTGTAATATCGTATGTATTGGCAATTTTAACATTGTGGATTCCAAAGCTGCGATTTTTAGGAGAAGGACAAAGGTATCTTGAACTTGCGGGTTTCCCGACGGCATTTCTTGCAGCAAATTTTTTGTTTGAAAAATTACCAACAGCGACGGGCTTGATCCTTACAATTTTTTATCTTACTGTGGGTATTGCTGCGTTTATTACTATAGTTGTCATTCAAAGAAAGGCGATTGTAAAAGAGAAATTGAGAACCGTTACTCCGGAAATGAAAAAAATGTTTGCCTATTTGAAATCATTAAAAAATAAACCAAAATTACTGTGTATCCCGCACCAGATAACAACCAACACTATTTATCATACCGGCTGTCCGGTTTTTGTCAACGCTGACTATGTAAATATCGAAAAAATATCCGACGTCTATCCATATCTCAGAAAACCCGTTCGTCAAATCATGAAAGAAAAAGGTTTGGATATGATTTTATTAAACCAGGACTATGCAAGAATTTCAGATTTGAAGCCGGGATCGTATAAAAAAATCCACGAGAACGAGAACCTAGTTTTATTAAAAATGATATAATTTCGGTTAATGGATTACTCATGGAAGGTAGATAATTTTGACTGGGGAGTCTTTGGTTTTAAAGTCGCTAAGATTACAAACGTTGGTGGTTCGGGTTCTTCGAAAGTACTGGACCGAAGAGTAAAAAAATTAATTAAGGAATTAATCACAAGCGAGGTTGAATATGCGTCGTATAGAGTTCAAGCGAATAATGTTCCAGTAATACATGCGCTTGAGAGATCCGGGTTTATCCTGGTCGATGGATTAATAAGTCTTAGTATCGATACATCTTCGATCACGCCTGAGGTCGCGCCGGAAATACGGGAAGCGCACAAAAACGATCTTGCGCAATTAAGAAAACTGACATCAGGTTTATATTCATTCTCTAGAATTGATAACGATCCTTTAATACCAAAAGATCCGGCAAGCAAGTTTTATGTAAAATGGATTGAAAATTCAGTTTTGGGAAAGGTTGCGGATTCGGTTTTAGTTTGGCTCGAACACGGAAAAATTGCGGGGTATATAACACTTCAGAAAAAGGGACAAATTCCGCTAATCGGGGTCTCAAAAAAGTTCCAGGGAAAGGGGATTGCCAAAAAATTACTCAGTGCTTCTTTTCGCCGGTTTAAAGAGTGGGGAGTTCGCGAAGTTATTATTGAAACCCAAATGGATAACATTCCGGCTCTTCGCGCTTATCAAAGCGTTGGCTTTAAAATATCTGACTCCCACCTCACCTTCCGCTGGTCTAGCCTATAACATGTTATAATTTAGGTAAATGATCGGAGAAATTCGTGTGCCTCATACAATCGAGAGGTTGGGGAAAGAAGCAAGATATAAACAAATTGTCTCAACTTTGAAAGAAACTTTCCACGAGTCAGGATTAGTACGTTCTTTTCTTTTGATCACCGAACATGATCTTGGGAAGATATCGCTCGCATTTAATCTAATATCTCCACTAAGAACAGAGAGTAGGGATATAGTTACGCAGCGTGGAGAACATTATGTACTCTATGACCCTTCAACTTTTGATAACTGGGAAGATGTTGGGGGGCCGCAAGAGCATATGGATCTTGTTATGAAAGGAGCGGGTATTGTTACTCGCTTAATTCAAGAGCACTTAAAACCAGAGGAGGGTGCTGAAAATCAATGGCAAGAAAAGACAATACATGAGATTAAGCAAATAAATCCATATCACGCGGCAGCCGCGGGCGGCCTCCATGATATTGGGCGCGAGCTGACTCATATTTTTTATTCTAATGATTTAATGGGAGGAAGTATTCTAAATAAAGCTGGAGTTAGAAAAGATGTTCAAAGAGTTGAGCCGGACGAGAGGGTAATGCAAGTGCCTGAAGATCAAGATATGTATGAAGCAATAAAAAAACTTCCACCTGAAGCCGTAATTATTAGAATAGCCGATGAATTTTCAAAAAGGGCACCCGGGACAAACAGAACATTACAGCTTGAAGATTTTTCGCCGGTTGCTCAAGAAGCTTGGGGAAAAAGGTATACCGACAGACCTAGCTCTGGTCTTGCATCAGACAATTGGTTTCGTCGTCACATAATCCGACATAACGAAAATGCCCCCCGATATTTTGAAGCACTTGATAAATGGTGCCGCGAAGCGACCGGAAAACCTCTTGAATATTTCGTAAGAAGACTATCTGTTTCACTCGTTGAATTTCTTCCACCACTTCCCATTCGTAGCAACCAAGATTAGAGCTTTATAAGCAGGATGTCACCGGATTTGAATACTACTTTTTTGTTTTTTACTTTCAGTTCGGAGGCTTTGGCGAAGCTTTCACGGAGGAGTAAATAGTCTAGGGAATATTTTTTCTGGAGATAGGAAATGGGCTTTTTGAGAATCGGATAGATATTTTGTATTTGCATGAGGCCCTGGTTATCGGCATTAACAAGAACATCTGCTTTTGTATTGTAGACGGTCATTGTTGTAATTTGATGGGGGATACATATAATTCGCGGTCTCCCTTTCAAAGAGTTTATAAACTTGTAAGCGTTTCTTAATTCCGGAGTAAGCGACCTATTTTTATCCGCGATAATGCCCTTGATTTGGAAAAATAAAATTACCGATAAGTTTCCTATCAAAAGCAATGCCAGTAATACTATTATGAGTAAACCGTATTGCTTAAAAAAATAGAAAAAAAGTATTGATGAAAGAATTACAGATGGTACAGATGACATTTCCATATATCTTTGGCCCTCGCCAATGGGTATTAATCTTTTTATCTTTAAAACGATAGTTCCAAAGACATAAAAGAACATTATCCAGAGGGCAATCCGGAAGAGAATAGGACTTGCGGGGAAGTTTGTAATATTCACAAAGTTTATAAAGTGAAAGTATAACAATAAATAGATGACGGCAGAGAAGGCCCAGCAGTTGCTTGCGAACATAAAAATCGGTGAAAAAAGCGAAAAAAGAGGATAAATTTT
>JBGOVI010000045.1:0-6714 GCA_041478035.1 Patescibacteria group bacterium | reverse complement strand
GTCATAGCCTTGGTGAGCCATTACCTCACCAACTAGCTGATAGGACGCAAGCTCCTCCTCAAGCGAAGAGTTAACTTCTTTAAACCGTAGTTACCATGGGGCATTAGCCCCGCTTTCGCGGGGTTATTCCCCACTCGAGGGTAGATTCTTGCGCATTACTCACCCGTCCGCCACTGCCCCGATAAATCGGGGCCGTTCGACTTGCATACCTAAAGCACACCGCCAGCGTTCATCCTGAACCAGGATCAAATTCTCAAAAAAAATTGCGAAGCAATTTTTTGCAGTCAGGTGCCGAATGGTACCTGACAAAAAAATCACTTTTGCAACTTGGATTTGACAGAGTTTTTACACTCTATCTAGAAATTTCCCCCGATTAGATCGGGGAAGATCCTACCACTATCAGAACCACCCTATTAAATAGGCCACGAAGTGGCATTTAACAGGGTTGCTGTTTCCCATCTGCTTTAATGATGGAAAATTATTTACTCTGTTAAATACCGGATTAGGATATAACAAAGTAATTTTTCATTCATAGAAACAAAACCTCTAGATTGAATCTAAATTGTTTCCTGAACAATAATTATTAAGGAGCAAGGCGCAAACTTGTTGCTACAGATTTGGGGAGATCAACCGTCCGCCGTTTAGCGAGACTGTTTATTCGAAGGTTAAAATGTGTTTACGAACAATTCATTAGTGTAATTTCCAAATTAACGCGATCTTCCAAAATCAGTGTATATATGATAGTCCAATCCGAGGCTTATGTCAAGGTAGAAAATTAAAGTCTATCCAAGGTTTCACGAGCTAAGTGTTCATCAAAATCTTTGCTCTTTTAGGCCATCCAATCGGAAAGTTCTTTATCTGAATATTGCGCGGTCAACAGGGAAAGGACTCGGTAATTCTTTGACCGGTCCCCGTCCACCCTTTCCATCATGATACCTAACCTGAATTAAAAACAATGGATTGTTATAAATATTTTTTCGGGGTCTAATTGGTGCCGGCTGTTGTTCTGACTTTGCCATACAGACATTATATCACTAATTGTAAATAGGGAAATTTACCTCAATCGCCGGCTTGCCCTGAGCACTTCGACTTCGCTCAGTGTAAACTTGTCGAAGGGTGACTTTGACTCGTTAAGTAAAACAATAAACCCCGTAAGTAAAAATACCTTTCGTATGTGTTACGTTCAAAAATGTTATTCTCTTAAATATATTAGTGGGAAAATCTGAGAGATCTCGGGTTAATAGACAAATATTTTCTCCATATTTCATCAATGTCGCTCCTAAATATAAATCGGTCATTGAGAGATCTTTACTTTCAATTCCATATCTTTTAATTAAAGCTTCGATATTATCTTGAAGATTAATGTCGGGAAGGATTGTTTCCACTATGCTTTCGACGAACTCCTTCTTCTCTTTAAACTTAACTTCCGTCGTGGATCCTTCTAGAAATTCGTTTAGAACCGAGGGAATTGTCACAAGTACTGTATTATTGTCTCTGAGTTGATAAAAAAATTTGGCGAATGCCGAAGAATGCGCAAACCCATCAATAAAAACAGATGTATCGAGTAGTAGATGCTTATTTTTAGTAATCGATAAGAAATCCGGAGGAAGAATTATTTCCATCTTTTTTATTCTTAAGGTATTCATTCTCTTCTTTGAATGATTTTTTTACCTTTTTAGCTAAAGCCATGAATTTTTTAACATCGAATTTCTTTTTCCTTTTAATAATGGGTAATTTATTTGACATATATACAGTTTATACACCCTGAACAAAATAAATCAAGACCTTTTTTACGCTCGATTTAAGGCTAAACGTCAATATGAAGAAAACAAATCAACCTACCTCAATCCGCCGATGACTCTGACCTAATTAATTATCAGGGGTGGAATAGCTTATACATCTGGAACAATTTTTAATTGAATTCTTTTTATGTAATCGCCTGCTAATCTGGGGACAAAAATAGTTATTCCCTGATCAGATCCTTGTTCTTTCCATTTCATCTCATCCGCCCAGGAAGTTTCATCAGGTCCCTGTCCTATAAATTTATTAGAGAATATTCGTCCGTTTGGCATTCTTAATTCAATAGAAAAAGGAGAAAGGACTCCATCTTGTAGTCTCCCGCTTTCCCACTCTCCCCAAAATGAGAATCATTCTGATTCCATAACGCGTTCATTTTCTTTTGTATCTTTAAGATCGATTTTTTTATCCCCAAGCGGAGACAAAACCTCAGCTTGCCTTGTTTCTCGACTTAAATCATTATCACGCTGCACTCTTGTATTAAGTTCAATTCCGAATTTTCCAATACTGTCTATACCAAAAGGGAAAGTTTTCAGTTATTCGCCCGGGCCAAAATTTTTCTCCTGAACCTCGTCATAATTTTCAAAGACGTTTATCCACTCGTTAACTTTATGCAGGGGTTCATTTTTACCTAACTCCGCAGCCTTGTCTTCCATATTACTTATCTCAGGCCTCCTGTGACTTTCACTTGATTGAGCATTGTGGGGTTTTCAAGGAGTTTTGCCGTGCCGCGGACAACAGTAGTCAGGGGGTCGTCGACCAAAATTACCGGAATTTTCGTTCGCTCGAGGATTAGTTCGTCTAACCCCGGAAGTAACGAACCTCCCCCTGTCAGCATAATCCCCCGGTCAAGAATATCGCTCGTCAATTCCGGCGGCGTCTCTTCAATTACCTCCATAATTGCGTCGATAATTTCTGAAACCACCGGCCCAATTGCTTCACGAATCTCAGTTTCTGACATCCTCAAACTTTTAGGCATTCCTGTCTCTATATCCCGCCCCCGAATTACCGCAACTTTTTCCCTCCCCTCCTTTTCGATCTCCACCTCGTTCATGTCCTGTTTTTCAAGAAGTTTTTCATTAACTTTTAACTTTTCACTTTTCACTCTTAACTTTCCTTTATATGCGCTACCTATCTTAATCTTTACTTCTTCAGCCGTCTTCTCACCGATGAGTAATCCGTGTCGTAACCTAATATAATGTATGATAGCATCATCCATCTCGTTTCCTGCAATTTTAATAGACCTATTGACAACTATTCCGCCAAGAGAAATTACAGCAATCTCAGTTGTCCCGCCGCCGATATCAACAATCATGACTCCGGTTGGCTCAAAAACGGAAATTCCCGCGCCAACTGCTGCTGCCATTGGTTCTTCAACTATAAAACATTCGCGTGCCCCCGCCTGCAAAGCCGCTTCCCAAACAGCACGCCTCTCAACCTCTGTAACTCCGGATGGAATTCCAACTGCAACGCGCGGTCTTGCGAATTGATAAAAAGGAGTGCCAACTTCATGAACTTTTCTAATATAGTAGGAAAACATGTACGCCGCGGCATCAAAATCTGAAATGACGCCATGCTCGAGTGGTTTTATAGCATCAATAGTACCTGGGGTTTTCCCAAGCATTTTTTTGGCTTCCGATCCGATCGCAATTATCTTTTTGGTTTTATTATGACGCGCAACAATTGATGGCTCGCGAATCACAATGCCCTTGCCTCTGACATGGACCAAAATATTTGCCGTCCCCAAATCAATCCCTAAGTCGTGGGAAAACAAAGAAAACAAGCTGTCGAACATATCATTAGAATATAGCCTAATCTACAAAATAAATCAATGCAAAATTGTTCGAAAATTATGCGGCGGCTGTTGGGGACTCAAGGTTTGTGATTCTTTTTTCGTGATCGTCAACTTCCACGCGCAGTTCTCTCGTATGATCTGCTCCGACTGTGTTTTCATCTTCAAGCGTTGTTACTCTTCCTCCAAAATTAGATAAAGTAGTCATAACCTCGTTATGTTGTTCTCTCATTTGTTTTGACAATTTCTCTTCTGTCCTTTCCAGTCTTTCTTCAACTCTCAAAATTTCCTCTCGTAGCACTTTTTCAGTTCTTTTCAGCTCACTTTTGGAAGCCACTTTTTTAATATCTTCCTTTGTTGCAACTCTATTGTCTGTTTTTTTAAGTCCAACCATATTATTTAGTGTAGCATTATTTACGTTGCAATTGTTGTTCGTGTTTGCATTTGATTAATCCTACTTTAAGCATCTTTTCTGCAAGTTTCATTGTGGACTGTGACATTTCGTCGGGATATTCGTGCCAGAGTCTATTTTCTGTTTCGAAACGATCAACTATCAGTTGAAAGTACCTTATTTTCTCCTCGAACCCTTCCTCTCTTGTTTCACTTGAGCTCGATTGCTTTTTCATAGGGAACAAGTATAGCACCGTTGTTTCTTCGTCTGTCAATATTGCAAACTGAATCAAACCAGACAAATTGTAAAATGACTATTGCATATGCTAAACTCGAATAATCAATGTCGTCTGATTTTATTGCAAGAATCGATAAGTTTATCCAGTGGAGTTTTTATCTTCTCTTCTTCTTAGTCCCCCTCATCATGTGGCCAACAACTTATGAACTTTTTGAATTCAACAAAATGTGGCTCGTCTTTGGAATATCATTATTAATTGCGTTTTTGTGGGGAGCAAAAATGGTTGTCCGGAAAAGATTCGAACTCAGGCGGACGCCTCTTGATATTCCGATTGCGCTTTTCCTAGTCTCACAAATCATCTCAACAATTATTTCAATCGATCCCCATGTCTCTTTCTGGGGCTATTATTCCCGCTTCAACGGAGGTCTTCTTTCAATAGTAGTCTACATATTCCTCTATTACGCTTTCGCGACTAACCTAGTTCGTAAAACTGAAAACGAAAAACCAACAAGCTATAAGTTATTAGTCATAAGTTTAATGTCCGGTTTGGCTGTGACCTTGTGGGGTTTACCCGGACATTTTGGAGTAGATCCGACTTGTCTTATTTTCCGGGGAACGCTTGACGTTTCTTGTTGGACCGACCAGTTTCAGCCGATGGTTCGCATCTTTTCAACTCTTGGACAACCCAACTGGATGGGAACGTATCTTGCCGCCCTCATCCCTCTCTCCCTTGGATTTGGCCTTTACCAACTTCGCGAAAATAGAAATAAGTTGCTTGTCACATGTTACGTGTTACTAGTTTTCTTGTTCTTCCTCGCTTTGCTCTATACCCGCTCTCAGTCAAGTTTCTTGGGTCTTATTGTTGGGCTCTTGATATTTTTTGGTAGCTTAATTTTTAAAAACTACAAATCGCTAAAAGAAAATTTTGCAAAAAATAATTTATCTAAATACATTGTTGTTTCACTCGCTATTTTAGGTCTTACAAGTTTTATAGTTGGAACACCAATTGAATCCCTCAACAAATTCACAACCCTCCAAGGTATTCGAAGTTTGATAAACAAACCGCCCACCACGAGCCACGTGCCAACTGCCAAATCCGAAGGATTAGAAAGCAGCACTACTATCCAGCTCGGTGGCACAGAATCAAGCAAAATTCGCTTGATCGTCTGGCAAGGAGCAATTGAAATTTTTAAGCAGCACCCGCTTTTTGGAAGCGGCGTTGAAACGTACGCATACGCATACTATGGAGTAAAACCCCTTGCTCATAACCTAACCTCCGAGTGGGACTATCTCTACAACAAAGCACACAATGAATATCTAAATTATCTTGCAACAACGGGCGCTTTTGGACTTGCTACGTATTTATCAATAATCGGGGTCTTCTTTTATTATGTTTTCAAGCAGTTTTCAAAACATCAAAGTCGCAACTTTCCTATATCTCTTGGGATCGTGGGTGGTTACGCTGCGATTCTTGTTTCAAACTTTTTTGGATTCTCGGTTGTTGTTATCAATCTTTTCATATTTGCCTTTCCTATTCTGTTTTTTGACCTTGAAGACAATAAGACTTTAAGGCACGTTTTTGCGATTCCCAAAACTTACAAGGATCCATCCGCAAGAATTGCACCTGCAAAAGCCGCAATTATCGTTTTTCTGGGACTAATTGCGCTCTACTATGAATTTTTCTTGTTCAATTTTTGGAATGCTGACAAAAAATACGCGCTCGGAAATAACCTTGATAAGGCATCAGAATACGTTCAGGCGTATACTCCGCTCGCTGAGGCCGTCAAGATGCTACCCCAGGAAGATTTATACAAGGACGAACTTTCAATCAATATGGCGACACTTGCCTTACTTCTTGCCGAGCAAAAAAACGCGACGCAAGCAGCCGAGTTTGGACAGCAGGCAAGAGCCTTAAGTGACGCTGTTACTTCGGCCCACCCGAACAATATAGTATTTCTTAAAACCCGCGCACGCGTTGCATTTGCGCTTTCTGAGATTGATCCTGCCAGTATGGATCTGGCAATTGCGACAATTGAACGGGCTCGAAAACTTGCCCCAACTGATGCAAAGCTTGTTTACAACGAAGGCCTATTTTACAATCAGAAAGGAGATCAGTTGCGCGCAATACAATATGTAAGTGACGCGATAAAACTCAAGCCAAATTATATTGATGCTTACTACACACTTGCGCTCTATTATTCACAACTCGCAAAAAAAGGCGATGCAAACTCTTTTGAGTATAGACAAAAGGCACGAAACGCCCTCGAATATACTTTAAAAAACATAGATCCAAACCATAAAGCATCGCAAGAACTCCTGAAAAGTTTGTAAAACAAACTTTGACCTGTGACTAATTACCTATTACTAATTTGGAAATTTTTTTATATAATCTCTCCTTAGACTAGTTATTAGTCATAAGTCATAAGTCATAAGTTTAAGTATGTTAAAGATGGTTGTAACTCCTTCTGCCACTTTGCTTGAAAAGGCAGAGCTTGTT
>JBGOVI010000085.1:0-3059 GCA_041478035.1 Patescibacteria group bacterium | reverse complement strand
GTTTGCAAAGTCCCGCAGTTGCATAATATTTTTCCCTTCGACCTGGAGTTTCTGTTCGGGTAGTAATTTAATCGAACGCTCTTTCCCGTTTAATTTCGCACGGAACCAGACGCCGGGCCAGGGATAGTACGCGCGGATCATGCAGTCGAGGTGTTCGATTTTTGGAGGATTTTCAATATCGACGAACCCACTTTCACGCGTCAAATGTTCCGTGAAACTTGCCTCAAAATGATTCTGCTCTTTTTCAATAACCTTCAATCCTTTTTCGATTTTACGAACAATTTTTATAATCGTGTCTCCGCCCAGCAGGAAAAGTTTTTTTGAAAGATTTTCTGTTGTTTCAGTGCCATTTAGGTCAATTTTTTCCTGTGCAAGAATTGGTCCATGATCGACTTGTTCGTCTAATTTTATAATTGTGACGCCGGTTGTCGCATCCCCGTTAAGAATCGCAGTCTGCACCGGTGTCGGCCCGCGGTATTTAGGAAGTAGAGAAGGATGGATGTTCAAAATACCGCGTTGGAACATGTTTAAAACTTCGCGGGGAACAATGAGACCAAAAGAAGCGAGGACAGCGAGTTTAGATGTAAGATGTAAGATGTAAGATTTAAGATCGGAGGATTTAGTAACGGATTCAAACGGAATGTTGTTAGATTTGCAGAATTTTGGAACAGGCGAATTCGGATTAGTTTCGGTGGTGACGACCAGAACGAGATCGAACTCGCGGTTTAGAGCTTTGATCACAGGGACAACATAAGGCCCTGCGCCAAAAAATACAACTTTTTCCTTCATGGAGATATTATATCAGGAGAATCCTCTTGTCTTGTTGAGGAGCAATGATGCTCTTGCTTCTTCCAATTCTTTCTGTTGTCTTAGTTCATCTCGTGTCATATTCAAAATCCTTCCGACTGCCTCTTCATTTAGAACGGGACATCCCCATGGCAGCGAAAGCGCTGTTCCCGCAAAAAATTCTCTCCGGTAGAGTTCTTCCCTGTAAGCTTCTAAGCTCCTAGGTGTTTCATCTTTTAACGTGCCTTGTTCTAATGGTTTTTCCCCTGGAGCCGCTTTAAAATGGGAAAGGCCTTTTCTCAATCTTCCAAACAATCCCCTTTCCAGCCTCATAATTTCTTTTTAGCAAATCTAAGGGTTGAAGTCAAGCAAATTATCCCATAGGGTTTGATTCAAGATTCGAGATAGAGTAAAATAGAGGCTAAATATGGTAAGCGAAACGCAAAGGAAAGTACCAAGAGAAGTTTCAATCAGCTATTCGCAGAAGCAAATCCGGGACAGAATGCAAAGTGAAAATCTTGTTGTAATTCCCTGGGACGAAGAAGTTTACGCTCATGTAAAAAGTCTTCCGGAATTGGTGCGCGGAGATAATAGGGTGCATTTCGAAAGAGACGCTGGACAACTTTGGCTTGACAAGTATTATGAGCCAAGGGGAGAGGTGGATTTGGACAAAAGTACGATTATTTATCGTCGCGGAATAGGAGAGCCGAGCAAAGTGATGGCTCTTAGATCTGATAAGTTTGAAACTATCGAGGATATGATCCGTGGAGCCGGATATGTGGCTGACCAATATGATAGGAAAACGGGCTCGGCAGTCCTTAAGACAAAGCAAGTAATCGGTGCTATTCGATGGTTGATCCATGAATTGAGAACGGATGAGCCGATGACTGAGGGTAGGCGCGAGGAATTAATTGATACTACGGTTTCGATGCTCTCAGCAGCAGGCTTTTACGACGCAAGAAAAGAAATAAAGAAGAAAATCGCAGCGCAAGTAACCGCAGCCGCTCACCAAGATAGCCTGAGTCGGGACAATTCATTAGTTGCACGGTCAGAACTTGGATCCGCCTTGCTTAAAACTACCGAAGAACTTCTTTTTGCAAAGCTCGTCAACGAAAAATATCCGTATCTATATGTTGCGCTTAATACTGAACGTGAATTTGAGCGATTCATTATGGAGCAGGGCGTAGAAAGAATTGAGCAGGTATTGAAACTTAGGGAGGGAAATAAAGAAATAAGACGGGCACTTTCTTCACTTCAGGGATTCATGCAAAATTATATAGGTTCGGGGAGAGTTAAAGCCGCACCGTATCGTGGGCCTGCGGCGTTCGCGTACGCAAGCATTATGGGAAGTCGCGCGAATTTTATGAATCAAAGACTCGAGTACTATGTAGGGCCGGAGCATGTGAGCCTAGTGCCACAGATGTTACAAAAAGATACTTTGTACGAGGTGTATATCGACCCTCAGAATCCGCCTGCCTTGCAAACTTGGGAAGAAGAAATAGCCCCAAGACTTGGGACCGCTCAAACTCATCTTCAGTTAGCGCTTGAATCAGGGGAAAGTGGTTTGAATAAAAACGCACCCTAAACTTCAATCTCTTCAAATTCATCTTCTCCCTCGGCGTTTTTGTATGACTTGTAGAGCTGTTCTTTTTGAGCCAAGACGTGTTTGGTAAAAAGTATGCCGTTAAGATGGTCAAGCTCGTGCTGAATTATTATTGCCCCAAAGCCGGTAAAAGTTCTAGTGTGTTTTTCTCCTTTTACATCCTGCCATGAAAGCATAATTTTCTTTTTTCGCGAAACATTGCCCCAAATATTTGGGACAGAAAGACATCCCTCAAGAAGTTTACCCCTTGATTTTTTAGGTTTGCTCTTTTCAACTTTTTTTGAATTTGTAAAATGCGGAATCTCTTCTTCAACTGAACCCCCAACAATTTGCGGATTTATAAAAACATGAATAGGCCCTTTTTCTTGCGGTCTTGATAAAAAAATGCGTTTTGCAACTCCAACCTGAGGCGCGGCGAGACCTACCCCAACAGGGTCAACTGTTGCATCAAGCGTCTCGCTCATCTCAGAAATAAGTTTCTTAAGTTTTTTATCAAACCGCGCAACAAGCTCTGCCTTTTCAAGCAAAGTGGCAGAAGGAGTTACAACCATCTTTAGCATACTTAAACTTATAACTTTATGACTTATGACTAATAACTAGTCTAAGGAGAGATTATATAAAAAAATTTCCAAATTAGTAATAGGTAATTAGTCACAGGTCAAAGTTTGTT
>JBGOVI010000078.1:0-3500 GCA_041478035.1 Patescibacteria group bacterium | reverse complement strand
GTGCGAGGTTATTGTCTTTTCCCGATTTTTTAATTTTTGAAGGAGTTGAAAAATGAGCAGGCCTAAAGAAGCAAAAGCTATAACAAGCGTTAAATAGTACCAGAATGCAATCATAAGATTTGTGTTCGGCGAAACAGTTTCAGGCGAAGGATATGCAGTAATTAACCGCCCAAAAACCCTAAAGAAAACGCTTCCGACAATATCTTCAAACTTTCCACCACCTGAAATATTTCCTGAAAATAATATAAAATTAAAAATCGTCCTTATATTTGGAAACCCGTTTTTTATTTCAAACGCTAAAAATGGCAAAAGACCAATGAGAAATCCCGCAAAAACCGCGGCATATTTTTTTATAAGTTCCGAAAGTTTGCTCTTTGAAAAACCCGTCAAAAGAATGTAGAAGAACAAAATTCCCCCCAAAAAAACAGTCAAATAGTGAAGCTGGATGGCAATGCCCAGTAAAACTCCCGAGGCAAACATGAGGGATAGATTTTTCTTTTCAATACCTTTGTATGCCGTATAAAGTGCGAGAATCGAGAAAAAAGGCATAATATTCGGGTTCCATGAAGACCTTGAGTAAGCAACAACAAGAAAGGATACGGCATAAAGAAGTGATGAGAACAAACCGGCGGTTGTTCCAAAGAACTCTTTTCCGATTTTATAAACAAGAAAGACCGTCACAATGGCAAGAAGCGCAACCATGATTGCCGGGCCTACAGGGTTGTAGTTGGATAAAAACAAAAATGGCGCCATAAAGTAGTAATATATAGGGCCTAGGAAAAAATCACCGGCCGATGCGCGGGGGCCAAGAAAAGTTAGGTGCCCGTGGAGAATCTGTCTAACTATCAAAACGTCCCGACCTTCATCTCCCAAAAAGATCATGTAATCTTCAATTCGCCAAAGACGCAAAAAGGACGATATCGCAAGGATAACAATAAGACCAATAAGTGCGTAGTTTTTTAGAATAAACGATTTAACCCTTTCAAGCATTACTTTTTATTTTTCCAAATGATTTTTGAGTAAACAGTAAAATTCCAAATGAGAAGCAATCCTGTCCCTACAACAAAGTAAATTTGATAATAATTCTGTCCAATAAATTTATCCCCTAAAAATATCGTCCCGGTTTGTATAAAGATCACGCCAATTGATGATGTTGCATAAAATTGGAGGAGTTTAAAGACATACGAACTTATATTTTTGGTTTTGTTTTGCTTAAAAGTCCAAAGATTGTTTAAATTATAATTTGAAAAAATAGCAAGTCCTGCTCCTAAGAGGTTTGCAAGCGAGTGATCCCAATGATATACGTCCGAAAAAACCCTTAAAACTCCATAATTTATAACGAACCCTATTCCTCCGACAACCAAAAACTTCCCGAACGAACCTGTGATAATTTCAATAATTCTGGCAGTAATTACATATTTTAATAAATTGAAAATATAAGCAGCGGGCGCAATTTTTGAGCTTCCGAGTTTTCTTTCTCCAAAATGAAACGGTACTTCACCTATTTTAAAGCCGTCGCGAAGTGCTTTATGCAGGAAAGAAACCTGGAAAGTATAGCCTTTAAATTCGGTCAGCTCGTCGCGCTCTTTTAGAAATACTTCCTTTTTAAGAACCCTGAAACCGCCTGTCCAGTCGTGAATTGAAAACCGCATCATAATTGTTCGGACTAGTAAATTCCCGCATACTGAAAAGATTTTGCGAATAAGCGGCCATTTTGCCGGAATTGAGCCGCCTTCGCTATACCGCGTCCCAATAACCATGTCATACCCTTGTTCTAATTTTTTTAAGAATTCGGGGATTTTTGCAGGATCATGCTGTAGATCAGCATCCATTTCAAAAACAATATCTGCGCCCATTTTTTCAATTGCGTGCGTCATACCACGGACATATGCTGCCCCAAGGCCAAGTTTTTCCCCGCTTGAAAGTTGAATGTTTTTATATTGATTGGCAAGTTTACGAACAGCCTCGGCGGTTCCATCCGGTGAATTGTCATCGGCGACGAGAATTTCCATTTCATAACCTTTTATTTTTGGAAATACTTCACTCTCAACAATAGGAATTATTTCCTCGATACTCTCACGCTCATTATAGGTTGGAATGATTACTACAACCTTCATAATCCCTTAAAATATTCTATCGTTTTTTTAAGTCCCTCATCAAGTGATACTTTCACTTCAAATCCTAAAACTCTCTTGGCCAAACTGATATCAGGACGTCTCTGGCGTGGATCATCAAGGGGCAAATCTTCATGAACTATTTTTGAATTTGAACCGGTTTCCTTCAAAATTTTTTTAGCAAGTTCTAAAATTTTATATTCGTCGGGATTTCCAAGATTTATAACCTTGCCTTGTAAGTTCGCAGTCTCCATAACAGAAATTAAACCGTCAATTAAGTCATTGACATAACAGAAGCTTCGAGTTTGATTTCCGTCTCCGAAAACCGTTATGTCGCGACCTTCAAGCGCCTGGTTTATAAAATTAGACACCACTCTGCCGTCGTCCTTTTGCATGCGCTCGCCATACGTATTGAATATTCTTATTGTTCGAACATCAAGATTATACGTTCTTACATATGCGGCACAAATTGCTTCGCCAAATCGTTTTCCTTCATCGTATACAGACCGTGGACCATTCGGATTAACATTGCCAAAATAATCCTCTTTTTGGGGTGATACAGACGGATCACCGTAGATCTCAGAAGACGAAGCATACAGAACTTTTGAACCTTTTTGTTTTGCAAACTCCAGAACGTTTTGAGTTCCAACGGAATTAACCATTAAAGTTTCAATTGGGTGAGCTATGTAGCTTTTTTTACTCTTAGAATTTGGTGAAGCAGGAGATGCCAGGTGAAAAATGCCCTCGATCTCTCCACTTATATTTGGTATTCCGGAAATCAAATCATGATTAACAAATGTAAAATTTTTGTTAGAATAAAACTCTGAGGCATTTGATTCAGATCCCGTAATCAGATTGTCAATACAAATTACTTTACTGCCTTCGGAAAGCAGGCGTTCGACTAGATGAGATCCGATAAAACCGGCACCCCCGGCAACAACGTAAGTCTTCATTGATTTATTGTACCAAATTAAACAGCTAATAGACTACAGTCCACTGTCTACAGCAAAATAACTAGCGGTAGTCTGTAGTCAGTAGACAATTTGCGAATATTTATGTAAAATTAAGCATTATATGACAAAGAAAGCATTAATTATCGGTGTTTCCTCCCAGGATGGGTCGTATTTGGCAGAATTTCTCCTTGAAAAGGGGTACGACGTCACAGGGACTATCCGACACACCACGAGTTTCTACCAAGAAAATATTCAACATCTTTACGGGAAAATTAAAATTAAGGCAGCAGATTTAATAGACCAGGAAAGCATCTCTTGCGTTGTCCGCGAAGACAAGCCCGATGAGGTCTACAATATTGCAGCACAGAGCGTTCCCGGTGATTCATGGAATCAGCCTTTCGCGACGGGTGAAGTGACGGCGCTTGGACCCGTT
>JBGOVI010000068.1:0-3876 GCA_041478035.1 Patescibacteria group bacterium | reverse complement strand
TCCGATTAAATTGTTACACTCTATTGCAGTAATTCTTGACATAGGTGTATTTTACATTTTATCCACTCTCTTGACAAGAGTTTTCACATTTGATAATATTTAGGTATAGCCGTGAAAACTTTTGTCCTTATTAATAAGTTTATTTTCCGCGTCTAGACGCGGGGGTAAACTTTGGCAGAGTTTATTTTCCCGCAAAAAGCGGGGTTTTTTTTGGATATATGAAAAAAGAAAGAATAAGTAGCATATTAGACTCTAATGCTTCAAGTGTGGCTAATCATCGTAAAGCAGAAACAGACTCCATAGAAAAAGGGAAGGAATTAATGGATCTTATTACTACCATGTCTCAGTCAAACGGAGATGCTCAACTTTACACAAATGGTAAAAATTTAGTCAACATAGTCACATCAAGACAAAAAAAGCCTGTTTATGATACGGGGGGCGCAGTTATTATAATCGGGCCGATAAATCCTGACCTTCTGCAATAATATCCTTTATTTTCAGCTGAATCCTTTCCCGTCCGTTCCACGAATCTTGTTCGATTGTATAAGCGATATTAACGCCGTCTCCTGCTTTCAAACCCTGTTCTCCTCCGCCGAAAAATATTCCATCGAACACTTTTCCCTTTTGTGAAAGCGCAAGCTTCACATGTTTGTTTTCTCTACCTACCAAACGTATTGTTTCAACTCTTACTTTTTTTGAAATAAACAACGGGTCCGGGTTTCCCATTCCAAATGGTGCAAGTTTTTGAATTGCCGAATATAGATCGGGATTAACCTGAATAAAGCTGACCTCGAGATCAATTTTTAAAACCCGTTCCAAGAGTTCGCCCGAAATTAATTTTGCCGAAGCTTCAAGAAGCGCCGTTTTAAATTCTTTAATCCTCGAACTTTCCATTGTAAATCCGGCTGCCATCGGGTGACCTCCTGCGTCAATTAAATGAGAGCTAAAAGTTCGCAAAAATTCGATTATGTTAAATCCTTTGATCGAACGCGCAGAACCTTTAGATATTTTTTCACCTACCGCAATAACAATTGAGGGCTTATAATGTTTTTCGACGAGGCGCGATGCAACAAGGCCTATTACACCCTGGTTGTACTTTGCGTCGTGGGCAAAAATAATCTTCTCGGACACTTCAGTCACAGAATCAGCGTAGAGAGTTGACTCCTCTGTGAGAATTTGCCTGGTTTTATTTGTTTCCGAAAGCTCTAAAGCAAGGTTTTTTGCTCGATTTGAATCGCGCGTGCATAAAAGCCGCAGACTATCCATGGCGTGAGCGATTCTGCCGCTTGCATTGAGACGTGGTGCGATGATGTGACCTATTTTATAAACATCGATTTCTTCTTTTCTTATTTGTGCCTCGGCGAACAAAGCAAGCAACCCCGGCCTCTTTGTTTTCTGCAAACTTTCGATCCCGAACTTGACGAAGGAACGATTTGCCCCGACCAATGGAACAAGATCCGAAACAGTCGCCAAAACCACAAGCTCAAGTGAATTATAAATTATGAATTCTGAATTATGAATTCTGGCAATTTCCTTCGCCAGAAGATATGCGACGCCTGCCCCGCAAAGTTTTGTTGTATGAACTATTGAGTGAGCTCTAGGAATTTTTTTTGATTTAACATGATGGTCCGTTATTATTACATCAATCCCATTCTTGCTTGCGAACTCGACAGCTTCATTTGCGACTATTCCATTGTCTACGGTAATTATTAATTTGACATTTTCCGCCAGAGGCGGACCAGCCTTTGGCTGGGAAATTATATTTTCTATGCCTCGGACAGAAAGGCCGTATCCTTCCTCAACCCTGCGCGGAATATATGGCATTACGTTTTTGTAGAAAGCGAACAATGTTTCCCAAAGAATAGCGGTTCCGCAAATTCCGTCAACATCATAATCACCATAAATTATAATTTTCTCGTTATTTTTAATAGCAGCGCTTATTCGCCTGATAGTTTTTCTAACTGAGGCAGGATCTATCCCAGTGCTTTTCAAACTCACGTCCTCAAGCTTTGAATTCAGAAATTCTTCTCTCTCTTTCTTATTTTTAATTCCCCTGTTCGAAAGGAGCACATCAACTATTTCTCCCGGGTTCGATATTTTTTTATTGCTTATAATTTTCCACGTCTTCATGTTATACTCAGGAATATAATACCACATGGAAAAAGTCATTCCTCAAGATGTTTTAGAAATTTATAAGAAGCTACGAACTGCCGGTTTTCAAGGTTTCTTCGTGGGTGGCTGTGTACGCGATTTTCTGATGAATCGAACAATAACCGATTGGGATTTGACAACAGACGCAACTCCCGAGGAGATTCAAAAAATTTTCCCAACTTCTTTTTATGACAATCGGTTCGGAACTGTTGGAATACCACTTAAAGACGAATATCCCCTTGAAATCACAACTTTTAGAACTGAAAGTGGTTATGTAAATGCTAGACATCCGGAAAAAGTTGAATGGGGAAAAAGTATCGAGGAAGATCTCTCACGCCGGGATTTTACGATGAACGCAATCGCGGCCACAATCGAACTCAAAACTGAATATGTTGATCCGTACAACGGATTAAAAGACATCGAGAAAAAATTGATTCGAACGGTTGGTCTTCCCGATGAGCGATTCGGAGAAGACGCCCTAAGACTTCTTCGAGCCGTCCGCTTTGCAACACAATTAGACTTTAATATGGAAGAGGAAACATGGAAATCAATTCTTAAAAATGCAGAACTTATAACAAAAATCTCAGGAGAAAGAATAAGAGATGAACTTTTAAAAATACTCGCAAGCGAACACGCTTATGATGGCACCAAACTCCTGGATTTGGCGGGTATGCTTGATTTAATTTTCCCCGAACTTGCGAGGGGTAAAGGCATATCGCAAACACGGCCTGGCAGACATCACACAAGTGATGTATTTACTCACAATATCGAATCTTTAAAACACACTCCATCAGCCGACCCAATCGTAAGACTTGCAACTTTACTTCATGATGTTGGGAAACCCTATGTTGAAGGAAAAGACGAGGAGGGACATGTTATTTTCTACAACCACGAGGTCGCAGGCGCACGAATTGCCGCTGATATTTGCGACCGTCTCAGGCTTTCGCACAAGCAAAAAGAAAAAGTAGTAACTCTCATTCGCTGGCATATGTTCACGGTTGATGAACACATTACTGATTCTGCTATCAGACGTTTTATCAGAAAAGTGGGCCTTAAAAATGTTGCCGACATGATGGATCTGCGCATTGGTGACAGACTTGGCGGCGGGACGCAAGTTGCTGAGAGCTGGCGATTGAAACGCTTTAAAGAAAGGGTCGCGAGCGAACTTAATCCTCCGTTCTCAATGAACGATCTAGCAATAGACGGTAACGATATAATGCACGAGTTGAACATTAAGCCTGGCCCCAAAGTTGGAGAAATCCTACAAAAACTCTTTGAAGAAGTCGACGAAGATTTATCAAAAAATACAAAAGAATATTTAATTAAAAGACTACATGAAATCGAAAAATCTAAATAATATTTTTCATCTGTCTCCTCTTTTAATCTGTTTTGCATTCTTTCTACTTTATTCAATGCTCGCAATCATAAAGCATAACCACTTTCTATCAGGATACGACCTGTCAGTGGCAGATCAGGCAGTTTGGAAATATGCAAGATTTGAAACTCCGATCACAACAACTCATGCATACTACGATACACCAATTTATTATGACCATTTTGAACCTATTTATGCATTGATTTCTCCACTTTTCTGGGTAATAAACGATGTAAGACTGCTAATTTTCTTACAAGTGGCGGGAGTCACAGCAGCTGGATACGCGGTGTTTTTGCTTGCAATAAAGAAAAAGATAATCTTTCCGGTGGCAATTTCAATTCTTATTGTTT
>JBGOVI010000086.1:0-2656 GCA_041478035.1 Patescibacteria group bacterium | reverse complement strand
GACAATATCCCCGTTTTTTGCCGTGTCCTGCTTTTCAATTACCACGAAGTCGCCGTCTAAAATTCCATCTTCTATCATTGAACTCCCTTTAACTTGCAGTACATAAGAAGTCCTTTTTCCCGACATCATATCCGATGCCACTGCAAAGGTGGCTTCCGGGTCTGTGTGCGGCTCAAGAGGCTGTCCCGCCGCAATAAAGCCCATTAAGGGCAATGTAATTGTAGGGCCGATTGCTTTGGGGGTTGAACCCATCAGAATGCCTATGTTTTCGCGCTTTAAGACTTTAAGAGTGCGTGTATTTCCCTCAACCTTCTGAACGTAGCCCTTATCAACCATTGAGCGAATTAGGGCGTGGATTGTTGAGACACTGTTGCGCCCCATTGCGTCCGCCATTTCGCGAAGAGTAGGCGAATATCCATGCTGTTCCTGAAACTGGACAATGTAGTTGAGTAATTCTCGTTCTCGACGGTAAAGTACGGCAGTCATTCTTTGGTTATTAGTTAGTTGGTTCGTAGTTATTCGTAATTCGAATTAACGGTGAACGAATAACAAACTAACTGAATAATATTAATAATATACTTGAAATATAGTCGAATTGTCAACTAGCGTAAAGCGTATCAAACACTATCGATTTCGGGTATTATGGTACAATTGTTAGTCATAAAACCTATGAACTTTAAGCTCAAGTCTAAATTTAAACCAACGGGGGATCAGCCTGAGGCGATTGAGAAACTCGTTCGCGGTTTGCAGAACAACCAGCAATTTCAGGTTCTTTTGGGTGTGACGGGCAGCGGAAAAACGTTCACAATGTCCAACGTTATTCGTGATCTAAATATGCCAACACTCGTCATGACCCATAATAAGACATTGGCCGCGCAGCTTTATCAGGAATTCCGCGACTTCTTTCCCAAAAACGCCGTCTCATATTTTGTTTCCTATTATGACTACTACCAACCCGAGGCGTATATTCCAACGACAGACACGTACATCGCAAAAGAGACTCAAATAAACGAAGAGATTGATAAGCTTCGCTTGGCCGCGACGACTAACATCTTAACCCGTCCTGATACTATTGTCGTCGCATCGGTTTCGGCAATCTACAACCTTGGTTCTCCCATTGAGTACGGAAAAATAAGTTTCGAGATAGCAGAAGGAGTTCGCCTCTTCAGAAATTCGATTCTCGACCGCCTTCTTGATCTTCAGTATGCCCGAAATGATTATGCTTTCAAGCGCAGCACATTTCGCGTCCGTGGTGACACAATCGAAGTTTACCAATCTCACGAAGATAGCGTATTAAGGATTTCGCTTGACGGAGATTATGTCAAAAAAATCGATAAGGTAGACCCCCTCAATGGAAATGTAATCGAGAATACAAAATGGGTAACAATTTATCCTGCTAAACATTATATTACTGATAGAAGCATGTACGGAAATGTGTTCGGGCAAATTGAAAAAGACTTGGCCGCACGCGTTGCAGAATTAAAATCGCAAGATAAAATGCTCGAGGCAAATCGTCTTCAGAAAAGGACGGAATACGATCTTAAGATGATCAAACAGGTTGGCTTCGTCAACGGAATTGAAAATTATTCGCGCTATTTTGACGGAAGAAAACCCGGAGAGCCTCCTTATACCTTGCTTGATTACTTCGAACACGCAGGAAAGCCCTGGCTGCTTATTATTGATGAATCACACATGACAATTCCGCAAATTAGAGGAATGTACAATGGTGATTATGCGCGTAAGAAACTTTTGGTTGAATACGGATTCCGCCTTCCTTCGGCGTTTGATAACAGACCGCTCCAGTTTGGCGAATTCATGGGTAGGATCAAAAAGACGGTATTTTTGTCAGCGACTCCAGCCGAATATGAGTTAGAGCTTGCGGGTTCGAAAAATGTCGTGGAACAATTGGTTCGCCCGACCGGCATTGTCGATCCTGCTGTTGAAATTCGTCCGACCGAAGGCCAGGTCGATGATCTAATTAATGAGATTAATAAAGTTGTCGCAAAAAAAGAAAGAGTTCTGGTCACGACTCTTACAAAACGTATGGCAGAGGATTTAGCGTTTTATCTCGAAGACAAAGGCATAAAGGTTCAGTATTTGCATTCTGAAATAGACACCTTACAAAGGCAGGACATTTTGGACGAACTGCGTGAAGGAAAGTATGACGTTTTGGTGGGAATAAATTTACTCCGCGAAGGCCTTGATCTTCCTGAAGTTTCGCTTGTTGCCATAATGGACGCGGACAAAGAAGGATTCTTGAGAAGTCGAACCTCTCTTATTCAAATCATGGGGCGTGCCGCCCGCCGCGTCGACTCTAAAGTCATTTTATATGCTGACGATAATACCCGTTCCATCAGTTCAGCAATTGAAGAAGTAGAAAGACGGCGGGAAAATCAGATTGAATACAACAAAAAGCATGGTATTACCCCAAAAACTGTCGAGAAAATAATTCGTGAAAGGCTTGTTAAAAGGGTCGATATTTTAGACGACATTAAGCCTTTACTTGAAAAAGAAGTCTTACTCCCCGATGACCGCGAAAAACTTGTTAAAAGACTGAGAAAGGAAATGATCGAAGCCGCCAAACAACTAGACTTTGAAACCGCCGCCCTCCTGCGCGACAAGATTAAATATCTCCGTCAGGACTAGATAAACAGGT
>JBGOVI010000029.1:0-8458 GCA_041478035.1 Patescibacteria group bacterium | reverse complement strand
TTTTTCATGTGTTATAATTTTTGCGATGAGGTACGAGTTAGAACCACCATACGACCCGGAATTTGACTATAATCCAAAGTTTCCGTTCAGAGTAAGAATTGGTCCTAAAGTTCTCTCAGACTTAAAAGAGGCAGAAGAACTAGGCGGTCGTTCGAGAAAACAGATCGTAGAACATAGCATGTATTTCCTCGAGGATGCCACGAGCTATATAAGGGAAGGGTATGGCTTGCTTGGTATCGAGCTTGGTAAGGAGGAGGGTGAAGTAATAACGTCAGGGTTATTAAAGTCTGCAATAACAGGAATACCAGATGAGAATTGGTTAGCTGAATACAATCGTAACCTTCAGGCATCCATTATGGAGGGACACGAACATGCTGTGTTTGGCCTAGACATAAAATCTGGAAAACTTTTGAGCCGGGTGGAAGATAGAACTGGAATCGACTCTTTTGAAGCCATCATTGCGCAGTCAATAATTCTTTATCGAACAGCAATGGAAAAAGTAGCTAATGTGGGATTCTTAGCAGCAAGGCAGCCAGTCAGCGGGAAAGTAATTTATTTATCGGATGATTTTTTCGATCCTGTTCTTGACCTGAGTATGAAAACTAACTTAATTGCTAACATTAAAAAATGGCGCGTAAATCCCCTTCCCAATACCGCGTGATCTGATTTTTACAACAATTTCATAGAGTTGAACATCGCTTGCGATCTTGTGTATAATAGTTCCCTCTTATGTTGGACCCCCACTTCGCGTAAAGCTACGTGGGGCAAGTAAAATTATATGTTAGATAAGATAGTTGTAAAAGGCGCACGAGAGCATAATTTAAAAAATGTAGATCTTGAGATTCCGAAGTATAAACTTGTCGTGTTTACTGGTTTATCCGGTTCGGGGAAGAGCTCGCTTGCATTCGACACTATTTATGCTGAAGGCCAGAGGCGCTACGTCGAATCGCTTTCATCCTACGCCAGGCAATTCTTAGGAATCATGAAAAAGCCCGACGTGGACCTTATTGAGGGCTTATCTCCAAGCATTTCTATCGACCAAAAATCCTCCTCCCACAACCCCCGGTCAACGGTTGGCACAGTCACCGAAATCTACGATTATTTGCGGCTTCTGTACGCACGTATCGGTCACCCCCATTGTCCAAACGACGGAACAGAAATTACGCGAACTACAAAAGAGAAAATAGTCGAAGACATAATTTCAAAGTTTACAACCGGCTCTCCCGTTCGATTAATGGTTTTAGCGCCGATTGTAAAAGGGCGAAAAGGCGAGTATACGGATTTGTTTAAAGATTTAAGGAAGAGAGGTTATCAGCGCGTCAGAATTGACGGTAATGTATATGGACTCGACGAAGATTTACTTTTAATAAAAACAAACAAGCATACAATAGAAGCGGTTATTGACAGAATAACATTGGATAAAAATTTTGAGAGGCAACGCCTGGTTGATTCAGTTGAACAAGCACTCAATCTTGGCAGTCGGGAGCTCGTAGTAGCAAAGATCCTTGACCGCGGTTTTTCTATACCTGATAAGCCAAAACAGATGGAGGACACGTTTTACTCCGAAAAATTTGCGTGTCCAATCGATGGTATGTCTTTCCAGGAAATAGAACCACGGCTTTTCTCGTTTAACTCGCCATACGGCGCATGTCCAAACTGTAATGGACTTGGCGTCATTGCGTCGGTTGATGAAGAGTTGGTTTTAAACCCGCATTTATCAATCAGTGAAGGAGGAATTTTGGCGTTTGCAAATATTGGCGAGCAAGACACATGGTTTGCCCGCACTGTCCGCCAAGCGCTTGAAGACAGCGGTGTACCTTTGAATGTTGAAATTAGAAAACTTTCAGATGCGCAAAAAAGGATAATTCTCTACGGAACAGGTGACGAAATTTTCGAGATCAAAGGCAGGAATCGCTTTGGCGAAAAAACAAAAATTTACGAGACTTATCCTGGCGTCGTAAATTACCTTTTGAAACGCCATAGCCAGTCAGGGTCAGAGATTATTAAACGTGAAATTCAAAAATTTATGACAGAACTCGTTTGCGAAATATGCGGCGGCAGGCGATTAAAGCCTGAGGCGCTTTCTGTAACTGTCGATAAACTTTCAATCGTTGAGCTTTCGGACCTGAGCATCGAAAAATCATATGAGTTCGTTTCAAAACTTTTTGACAAACTGTCATCGCGCGAACAGCAAATAGCACGAATAATCTTACGCGAAATCACGACTCGCTTGAAGTTTTTGGTCGACGTGGGGCTTTCTTATCTGACTCTTTCGCGCGCGGCTCAAACTCTGGCAGGAGGAGAAGCGCAAAGAATTCGCCTGGCGTCTCAAATCGGGTCTGGACTTTCAGGCGTTCTTTACGTCCTCGACGAACCGTCAATCGGTCTTCACCCGCGAGATAATTTAAAACTAATAAACACTCTAAAAAAACTTCGCGATCTTGGAAATAGTGTCATTGTTGTTGAGCACGACAGGGAAACAATGCTTTCATCAGACTACATTTTTGACATAGGGCCGGGCGCGGGTGAGCAAGGAGGAAAAATTGTATCTTACGGAACTCCCCAAGAAATTATGAAAGATGAAAAATCAATCACCGGCGAATATTTATCCGGTTCGAAAAAGATCAAGAACAGGAGAACCGATTTTAATATTAAGAAAATAGAAAACTATTTAGAATTGGTTGGCGTTTCGGCGCATAATTTGAAAAACATCGATGTTAAGTTCCCTTTGGGCGTATTGATTTGTATAACGGGCGTTTCAGGAAGTGGAAAGTCTACTTTGATAAACGATGTTTTGTACCATGTTCTCGCAGTTCGCAAAAATCCATTCCATAAAGAGCGGCCTGGGGAGTTTAAAGAAATTATCGGAGATGAACAGTTAAAGCGCGTTTTCATGATAGATCAGTCTCCAATCGGCCGAACTCCCAGATCAAATCCTGCAACATACACAGGAGCATTTACGTACATTCGTGAATTGTTCGCAAATTCGCGTGAAGCAAGAATGCGGGGCTATGGACCCGGCAGATTTTCATTCAACGTCCGCGGGGGTCGATGCGAGACTTGTGAAGGAGACGGCCAGATCAAAATAGAAATGCAGTTTCTACCGGACGTATTTGTGACGTGCGAGACGTGTAATGGTACCCGATATACCCAGAACACACTTGAGGTAGATTTTGACGGAAAAAATATTTCGGAAGTTTTAAGCATGAGCGTTGATGAGGCGCTGAGCTTCTTCTCATTTCATGAAGGTTTGTTCAACAAGCTGGCAACACTTAAAGAAGTAGGCCTATCTTACATAAAGCTAGGGCAGTCGGCGACTACTTTGTCTGGCGGTGAGGCGCAGAGGATAAAACTTGCGACCGAGCTTTCAAAAAGAGGAGCGGGGGGAAGTTTATACCTACTGGACGAACCGACAACCGGTTTACATTTCGCCGATTTAGAGAAACTCATAGTAGTCCTGCGCCAATTAGTAGAGAAGGGTAATACAGTTATTGTTATCGAACATAATCTTGACGTAATAAAAAATGCCGATTGGATAATAGATTTAGGCCCCGAAGGAGGAGACGGCGGCGGCAAAATAGTAGCCGTTGGAACCCCGGAGGAAATCTCTCGAAATCCAAACTCCTACACCGGCCAATACCTAAAAAAAGAACTATAAAAGTACCACAGGTATCAAATGTATCACCCATTCGACAACCTCAGGGCAAGCGAATATCACGGGGGACCGGTTATTTGCTAATATATATGGATGCGGTTTAAGTTTTTTCTCTTCTTTGTTGCTTTCTTTATCTTAGATCTTACATCTTTAATCTTAAATCCCTCGGCTTTTGCCGACCAGGATTTTGATATTTCTACAAATGCCCGGTATAACGTTTCGCAAAACGGAACCACAACCGTCAGCCAAACTATCAGCATTCGCAATAAAACCGAATTTACTTACACTCCCTCATATACAATCAGTACCGGTATAAGGGATATTCGAAATCTTCGCGCAAGCGACAGCGGCGGTTCCTTGTCAACAAAACTTTCTGACACTCGTGACGGTGGAAAAAGTATAGAGATTAATTTTGACCGCAGGGTAGTGGGCCTTGGAAATGTTAACGAGTTTACTGTAAGTTTTGATACGTCACAAATCGCAAAGAACATAGGTTCAATCTGGGAGGTTGCTATTCCCGGCCTTGCAAACCCGGATTCATACTCATCTTACAACGTAACACTTTCTGTTCCTTCATCCTTCGGTCCGGCATCAATTTCAAAACCCGCCAAAAATCTAGCAGGTTTATCGCCTTACTTTTTTTCGAAGGGTGAAGTCGAAAAAGCAGGCATTTTGATTACATTCGGAAAGGCGCAGTTTTATAAGTTGTCTTTAAAGTATGCAATTTCAAACCCAAATGTCTATCCTGTCAAAACCGAAATAGCTCTTCCGCCAAATACTTCCTACCAGGATATCAGAATAAATAGCCTGACACCCACGCCGGACAACGTCTATCGCGACAACGACGGAAATTATCTGGCTGTTTACAATCTAAATCCCCATGAAGTTAAAAATATGATAGCAGAAATTGCGGCAAAAGTTTACGCTAACCCGACATTTGATATAGGTGAACCAAAAGGGAGCTTAGGTACAGCCGCCTATTGGGAGGTCGGGAGTCCCAGCATCAAAAAAATTGCAAGTGAACTTAAAACCCCGCAGGCAATCTATGACTATGTAGTTAACAAACTTTCGTATGCTTACAATAAGGTAGGAAAAACAAACGATAGGCTTGGTGCTCTCGGCGCACTTACCAAGCCAAATTACACCGTTTGTCTTGAGTTTACGGATTTGTTCGTAACCTTGTCACGGGCCGCAGGTATTCCTACTCGAGCAGTTGAAGGATATGCTTACACCGGCAATTCAAAACTTCGGCCCCTATCTTTGGTCGCCGATGTATTACACGCGTGGCCCGAATATTACGATAGAGTTCTTAAAACGTGGATTATGGTTGATCCCACTTGGGGTAATACGACGGGCGGTATGGATTATTTTTGATCCCAAGTGTGGAAATACAACCTGCGGAATGGATTACTTTTCATCTTTTGTTTTTGACCACATAGCGTTTGTTGTAAAAGGACAAAGCTCGACCTATCCAATTCCTGCCGGCGGATACAAACTTACTTCTGATGGCTCGAAGGACGTCAACGTTGTATTTACTACGCCTGGCGAATTTACTGATCGAATCAGTACAGATATCAATGCGACTTTCCCTTCATACTCTCTCTCCGGGCTTAATGTCAACGGCAACATAACGGTTGAAAATAAAGGCAATATGCCGATTTTTGGCAAGCGGGTGGTTGTTGAATCCGATCTCTTACCCCAAAACCAAGAATATTACATTGACGAGGTTTTGCCGTTCGGAAAAAAAGTTATAAACGTGAGTTTTCCAAAAACCCGACTTTTGACAAATAAGACATACAACGTTAGAATTCTACTGGACGGCGCCGTAATAACAAAAACGGTAAACGTTGGAATTTTCCCTGATGGATTCTTAATACTAATAGGAGGTGTAATTATTTGTGGATCAATCATTGTGGCGATCGCTTCCCACAAAACCTGGAGTATATATCTTCAAAAACGGAAAAAATAAAGTAATCTACGTCGGCAAGGCAAAAGATTTAAGAAAACGTGTCGGAAACTATTTTTCGAATAAAGCACTCGACGGCAAGACGCTTCGGTTAATTTCCGAGGCGACCTCTTTTGACACAATCGTAGTTGCATCAGAAATAGAGGCTTTTTTACTTGAAGCAAATCTCATTAAAAAGTATCGTCCATACTACAACGTCATTTTTATCGATGATAAATCTTATCCTTATCTTGAAATAAACCGAAGGCCGGTTCCGTACGTTGTCATAACGCATAAAAAAGGGAATCGAAATGCTGTCTACCTTGGGCCTTACATTGGTGTTGGCGATCTAAAAATAGTTTTACGATTACTTCGCCGAATTTTCCCTTACCAATCAGTCAAAAATCACGCAAAACGCCGCTGTCTGTATAATCATTTAGGTTTATGCCCTTGCGTTCCGGCTTTCCCCGAGCATCTGTTTGAATACAAAAGAAACATCCGAAATTTAGTTTCTTTTCTGAAGGGGGACAAGAATAGAGTGGTCCGAGACTTAAAAAAAGAGCAAGGCAGATTCGTTCGCCTCGAAGAATTTGAGAAAGCTGCTTTGATCCAACGTCAAATTGAAAGGATTGATCAGATTACTTCAGAAAACTACGACCCGTTTAGATACGAGGAAAGACCCGATTTTTATTTTGAGAGAATACGAGCGGAAGTAAGTTCGCTCTCTGAAATATTGAACAAGTACGGACTCAATGTTCTAAACTTGCATAGAATCGAATGTTACGACATCTCAAATATTTCAGGAAAAAACGCTACAGGATCTATGGTGGTATTTACAGATGGTGATTCGAACAAAAATGAATATAGGAGATTTAGAATTCGATTTAAAAAAACTCCGGATGACTTTGCAATGCTACAAGAAGTAATGCGAAGGAGAATTAAGAGGGAAGACTGGGAAAAGCCGGATTTGATGGTGATCGATGGCGGGAAAGGTCAGGTCAGCGCGGTCCTTCAAGTTTTTGCGGAACAAAAATATAATGCCCCCGTCATTGGCCTTGCAAAGCGTGAGGAGACGATTGTAATTCCTGTTCAAACAGGACGAGGTTTGGATTTTCTTGAAATTAAACTTCCTCACTCAACGCCCGGTGTAAATTTACTCCGCCGAATCCGCGACGAAGCCCACCGCTTTGCAATCACCTATCACAGACTTCTACGCAAAAAATCCCTGCAAATTTGAAACGCGGCTCTTGGTTTGTTAGCATATAAATATGCGAGGACTTGTTAAGAGGGTTGCGACGAATGCATTGTCACTTTTTTTGGTTTCATTATTATTTTCAGGACTTTCTATTTCCGGTGGGTTCATCAATTTTTTAATAGCAGGCGCGCTTCTTGCCGTTTTTACGACTGTTCTTGACCCGATCGTTCGTATAGTCACGCTGCCGTTTAATATTTTAACGTTGGGACTGTTGTCTTTTTTAACAACTCTTGTCGCATTGTTCGCTTTAACCCTTTTTTATTCAAACGCAACCGTCCACGCTTTCACATTCATGGGAATCTCCTTTTTGGGTTTATCCATAGGCAAAATTGTCTTCTCACGTTTTTTGTCATTTGTGGTCATTTCTGCTACAATATACCTCTCTGACAGGTTTCTAAACTTCCTGTTTGAATCCCGATGATCAGTATCTTGCAAATTATTATAGCAATCGCACTTATTGTGGTTATCATGCTTCAATCAAGGGGTGATACCGGAACAGCGGGCCTTGCCGGGCAGACACAATCCTATAGAAGCAAAAAGGGACTCGAGAAGTTCTTATTTTACACGACAATAATTCTTGCCATTCTATTTGCTTCTGTTTCAATAATCGCTATTATTCTCTAACGTTATTGCTGTATTGTTTTTTTGCTGTATTGCTATTTTGAATTCAACAATACAACAATCCGACAATATAACAATATAATTCAGCTATGTCTCTAATCAGAAGGCGTTACTATTTTTGGCTTATCCGTGCATATTTTAAACGTTGGCACAAGGCAATTTTAACTTCGCTCGTATTTGGTGGAATAATTTTTTTCGTTTCAATCTTCGTATTCAATTTTTATTTTCTTCCGGCAGTTCAAAAAAAAGTACAAAGAATTGGATACGTTGGGGTCTATACAATTGCCAATCTTCCTTCTGAAATTTTATCAGATGCAAGTTATGGACTAACGCGCTTGGAGCAGAACGGTGCGGTTAAGCCGGGTGCTTCATACAGATGGGAAATAAAAAACAACGGTCGCGAATATTACTTTCATATCAGGCACGGGCAATATTTTCATGACAATCAAGAACTAACTGCTGACAATTTACCGTTTTCTTTTAAGGACGTAAACAAAAAGATTATTGATAAATACACAGTAGAATTTGTTTTGCACGACCCATATTCACCTTTGTTAACATCGCTCGCAAGACCCTTAATAAAACAAAATCTTGCGGGCCTTGGCAAATATAAGATTAAAAATGTTGATATAAATGGAGGTTTTGTTCGTTCGTTAACGTTGGTCTTAGTAAGCGACCAAAGCTTTAGAAAAGTTATCTCATTTTACCCTACCGAAGACGCGCTCAAAAATTCCTATACGCTGGGGGATATAGATATTGCACACGGGATTCAAAATACAAACTTCAAAAACTCAAACCTATCTTCCTGGGCCAACACAAAGGTATTACAAGATAAAAGTTATAAAGTTCTCGCCACGATTTTTTATAATACAGAAGACAAAAATCTCTCGGACAAAAAAGTAAGACAGGCGCTTTCGTACACAGTGCCGGCACACTTTACCCAGGGTGAGAGGGCATATTCTCCTATTCCGCCAACGTCTCT
>JBGOVI010000065.1:0-4098 GCA_041478035.1 Patescibacteria group bacterium | reverse complement strand
TAATCCCAGTGTTTTCAAAAAAATAGACGGATTTGCAAGCCATTCTTATCCAAACCCTAATTTTGCTGCGGCGCCAAGCAATACGAAGCCAGAGGGAACTTCAACATATAAATACGAACAGTCAATTATAGAAAAATACGCAGGCGTCTCAAAGCCTGTTTTTATTACTGAAACCGGTTGGAACGCCCAAGTTTTATCCGAAAACAATATCTCGAACTACTACAAAACTGTTATGAGTGGAATTTGGGGTCAGGATTCAAATGTGGTCGCCGTCACGCCTTTTATTTTGGACTCAAACGGCGGTCCTTTTGATAAATTCACTTTCTTTAAAGGAAACGGGTTTACCTCTTACGGGCAGGCGTACCAGACCCTTGTTAAGCAAAAAGGTAATCCTTTAAGAAACGTCGTTGCAATTCCTGTCCAAGGCGAATCAACGTCGAGCCTCGTCACAGAAACCTTTGGTAAAGGGTCGCTTGAAATTCCTCTTGATTTCACATCCACAATTCTAAAATCCTACTTCAAAACCGTCTTTGCGATTGGCAAATAAGAAGAGGTTCCAAGCTAGATAACCCTCCAGGTTGATTAGCTTCACACCTACTCTTTCACGGGTTAGTGGAATGGTTGTGATAGAATAATAAACGTTATACGACTATGGAATGGCAAAGGGACACGAATTTGCAAAAGATTCTTAATAAATTGGTCCGTGACTTAGGGTTTAGCCATATTGAACCTGCTCAAGTTCATATGTTTAGGACCAAGGGGTCAAAGGCACGAGCATACGCGCGAATTTGGGCGTTTCCGAAGATATTTCAAGAAGTTCTGAACGTTCCGCCCGCTTATATCATAGAGGTTTTGTCCGAAAAGTTTGACAAGCTCTCGGATGATAACAAAACGAAAGTCTTAATCCACGAACTCTTGCATATTCCCAAAAATTTCTCCGGCGCCCTAGCACCGCACAAAAATAGGAGCCGACACATAGGACGCGAAGTCGAACGTTTATATAAGATGTTTAAGTCAAAATGATTTCCATAATCGCAGGCGATGACATAGTTTCATCCAGGAATAAGTTGACCGAACTCACTTCGGGACAGGCTAATGTTGTCCAAATCGATGGGAATAAGGCTTCGATTGCGGATATTGAGATGGCTCTTGCGTCAAGTAGCTTGTTCGACGAACAAAAAACAATCGTTATCGAACAATTCGGGAAAGTAAAACCCGCAGATAAACTCATAGAGCTAATATCCAGGTTCGCGAAAGATAAAAACACTGACGTAATCCTCTGGGATGAAGTCGAACCGAGTTCGAAATTTGTTAATATCAAAAGCGCCAACAGGTTTCAATACTCATTTCCAAAAGTATATTTTGCTTTCCTTGACGGACTTTCGCCAAAAGATTCTTCCGGAAGTCTTGAGCTTCTTCACCAAGTTTTAAAAACTTACGCTTCGGAACAAGTCCTATATTCAATAATAAAGCGCATTCGACAACTTTTGATCGTAAAATCGGATAACTACACTGAGTTCGATGAGTTTAAAAAAATGCAGTCCTGGCAGATAGGAAAACTAAAAAAACAGGCGGAAATGTGGTCGGAAGATCAACTAAAGAGTTCTTTTGTTTCGTTTGCCGAGCTCGACGAAAAGATCAAAACGAGCGCCCTTACGATGGATTTAGCAAACCACCTTGACATCCTCCTCCTCTCCGATTTAAACTAATTGTTATTGAATCAATGGTAAAAATAAACCCTCAAATCTTTAGAGAATATGACATAAGGGGAGTAGTTGGAGAAGATCTGGACGAGGAATTTGCGAATACCCTCGGAAAAGCATACGGGACATATCTTCAGAATGCTGGCACAAAAGACGTACTTGTTGCTAGAGATACAAGAACTTCATCGGAACCTTATCAGAATGCACTCACGAAAGGGTTAATTGCAACGGGTTGTGATGTTTACGATTTGGGAATAGCCATTGTTTCTACAATGTACTATTCACGTAAAAAGTTCAATATTGATGGTGGCGTTATGGTTTCGGCCTCTCATAATCCGCCACAATATAATGGTTTTAAGTTTTGTCATGGTAATAATGCGATATTTGGCCCTGAAATTCAAAAAATTATGAAGCTAATGCAAGAGGATAAATTTGCCAGCGGAAATGGAAAAGTAGTACCATGGCCACAAGGAAATGAGGAATACTATAAAGAACTTCAGGAAAAAATTAAGTTCAAAAAAAAATTAAAAGTTGTAGTTGATTCAAGCGCCGCAATTGCCGGCCCTTTTGTTCCAAAACTTCTTCGAGACATGGGATATGAGGTGATCGAACTTTTCTCAGAACTGAACCCTGAAAACCCACCTCATACTCAAGATCCAGTTGCTGTTGATGCGTACGATGTATTAAAAAGAACAGTTCTTGAAAACAATGCGGATGTTGGAGTAGTTTTTGACGGAGACGCCGACCGTGTTGGATTTGTTGATGAAAAAGGCCGAATACAACTTGGGGATGTAATTTTAACGGTGCTTGTCCAGGACTATATACCAAAAAATCCAGGCGCAAAGGTAATTGTCGAGCTTAAAGATTCTGAAATGGTAGTTGATGAGGTAAATAGACTTGGCGGCGTACCTATTTTTTGGAAAACAGGACATGCACCGCTTGATGAAAAGGTTCGCGAGGAAAACGCAATACTATGCGGAGAAATGAGCTGCCATTATTGGATTGTTCCTAATTGGTATGTTTTTGACGATGCAATTCATGCTATGTGCCAGACATTGAGAATTATTAGTGAGTCAGAAGAACCATTTTCCGCAATTGTTGATAAATTTCCAAAATACTTTGCAACTCCTGAATATAGAATAGGTGTCCCGGATGAAGTCAAATTCGATCTTGTAAAACGAGTAGTGGAATATTTTAAGCCAAAGTGTACAAAAGTTCTGGATATCGACGGGATTCGCGGGTACACAGAGGATGGATGGTTTTTATTTAGAGCTGGAAATACCGGACCAATCGTCTCGCTAAGGTGTGAGTCGGCGACTCCTGAAGGTCTTGTTAGATTGAAGAAATTTGTTGAAGAAGGCCTTTCAAATTTTCCCGAAGTGCATCTTGATTGGAACCGCCAATACGACAAACATTAAGTATGGTTGATTTGAATGATTTGGAGGAAATTAAGAAGCTTGATCCTAAGAATGTTTTGGGATCTACCGGCATGTTTGCAGACCAATGCCAGCAAATTGTGGAGGAGTATTTTGATAAGGAGTTTTATACGGATGAGTACAAAAACGTTCAAAACATTGTCATTTGCGGAATGGGAGGTTCTGCCTATGGTGGTTACGTCGCAACCACTTTGTTTGCCGGTGAACTAAAAGTTCCTCTCGTTTCTGTAAATGATTATCATCTTCCTGGGTTTGTCAATCAAGACTCGCTCGTTTTCTTGACCAGCTACTCTGGATCTACTGAAGAAGTTTTATCTTGCGTACAAGAAGCAAAGAAAAAAGGAGCAAAAATTACAGGCTTTTCATCGGGCGGCGCTCTAGGAGACATACTTCGCGATAAATATCCGGGTTTTACTTTTAATCCCAAGAATAACCCGTCCGGTCAACCTCGTTTGGGAACAGGCTATATCATTACGGGAACTTTAATACTTCTTAAGAGCCTTGGAGTAATTAAGATTTCCGAGGATGAGCTTAGGACCGCAATCCAAGAAGTTCGTGACTCTCAGGAGACTATAAAACAGTCAGCGCAGGAACTAGCTAAAAAGATACAAGGTTTTATTCCAGTCATAATGGCGTCGCAACATTTAGTAGGAAACGCGCACATACTGCGTAATCAATTTAACGAAACTGCGAAGAGTTTTTCAGCATTTGAGGATATCCCTGAACTAAACCATCATCTTATGGAAGGATTGAAAAATCCGGTAGATAAAAAGCTCAAAGGACTTTTTATTACATCTGATTTATATTCCGATGTTCATAAAAAAAGAATAGTATTGACACAAAATGTTGTTTCTCAAAATGGTGTGGAATCAATGAAATATGCTGCCGGAGGATCTACTAAACTTTCCCAAGTACTGAACGTTCTGTCTTTTGGAGGATATATTACTTTATATCTTGCG
>JBGOVI010000043.1:0-6987 GCA_041478035.1 Patescibacteria group bacterium | reverse complement strand
CCACGGCTACTACGACGGCGGCCGCGCGAGACGGAACCGATGCTATCAGTAGGCAGCAACGCCTAAGTTTGGCTAACGCCAACGCCGATAACATCGCCAACCGCTCCGGCGGCCTACCAGCGGCAAGCTCTGTTTCTCACCTACTTGGTGACAGGCTGGGCGCCGTTGGTACGACTCTGAACGCGACGAAGAGCTCGAGCTCACTCGACGGTAACGGCACGGGTTCGCCCCGGTTACCCAGTCACGAGCTCACGATGGACCACGACGGCGCCGTCGGGACTTCCGACAGTGGTGCCTTCGCTCACGATGCGTTCGTCACGGGTGTCGTTGACAAAAACAGCTTGCCTGATCGTCAGGTAAGTCGTCACAATGCGCCCACGAACGCCTCTTTGACCAACGCTCATGACGCAACGCTGCTCTCGCTCCGTAACAGCACGACAATGACGGCGACGTCATTACGCGGAACGTTCAGCGCTAAAACCGGAGGCTCTACAGGCCTAGTTCCAAAGGAGGATGCTTCACGACATGAACTTGTCGGTGGCCTGAAGGACACACAGTCCTTCTGGACCCTCACCCTCTTCGCCATAGGCGGTCTTGCCCTTGCTCTTCCTGGTCTCGCGATCTCCAAGTTCGCCAGACGGTAGCGCAGAGGGGACGATCCTTGTCGGATAAATCCTGCTAGGCCACGGCCACAAGCCTACCAGTCGAAATCCGGCTCGGATATCGTCCAAAAGCGATAAATCCTCTAACCTAGGACGGAACCCCAAGCTTGACTTGGCGGCACCTCCCAACTAGGAGATCAATCGCGAACTGGCTCCGATTTAATCGGAGAAAAATTGGGTGCGGCGGTATGGTTCGTGATTTCTGCTACAGCAGTATTTTTAGTCTTCCAAGACTTTAGATAATCACCACCTACCCCCGCACCCTCAGTTCCACTAAAGTACTTTTGACATTTAACATGTAACATTTGACCGATTGGTCAGATGTCAGATGTCAGTTGTCAATTGTAGATTTCTTTTTTTGTTATAATTCGTTTATGGATGACACAAAAAAAGAAATCTTTATGCTAGTCGACGGGTCGGCGATTGTTCACCGCGCCTACCACGCCATGCCTCCATTTACAACCTCAGCCGGCGTCCCAACCGGTGCCGTTTCAGGATTTTTCTCAATGCTCCTAAAACTTATTCAGCAGTTACGCCCTTTTCATATTGTTATTGCGTTTGACCGCCCAAAACCAAACTTCCGCCAACAGCTTTACGTTGGATATCAGGCGCAAAGGCCAAAGATGGAATCTGATTTGTCAGATCAATTCGGCGCAATAATTGATATTCTTCACAAGGCAAAAATTCAGGAAGTTGCAGTCGACGGTTTTGAAGCAGACGACATAATCGGTACGCTTTCTGAAGCTGCCAACAAGCAGGGAATTTTTACTTATATTGTTACCGGAGATAGAGACATGCTCCAGTTGGTAGATGAGGATACGCGCGTTCTTATGCCGGTCAAAGGAATCTCAGAAGTTAGATTGCATGATGAGGAAAGTGTCAGGACACACTATGGCGTTAAGCCATCCCAAATTGTAGATCTTAAGGCTCTGACCGGGGACGCGTCTGATAATTACCCAGGCGTCCCCGGGATTGGCCCAAAAACCGCGGCAACACTTATTGCAGCATATGGAAATGTTGACAATATCTACAAACATTTGGATGATATTGCAGTAAAAAATAAAAACTTAGCCCAAAAATTGATTGACGGGGCAGAATCTGCAGAACTTTCCAAAAAACTTGCAACGATCGTGACAGATGTTCCGTTCGTCTGTAAGTTTGAGGATTGTGAAACAACAAAAATTGATATCACCGCATTCAAGAAAGCCCTCGAAGAATACGAGTTTAAAACTTTACCAAAAAGAGTAGATGAGGTCTTATCAAGAAAAGAGGAAACTAAGAAACAGAATCAGATGAAACTGCTTTAGATGTAGGATCTAAGATTTAAGATGTAAGATAGGAATTTATGCGGATTGCAATTGTGCACGACTACATAAAAGAATACGGGGGAGCGGAGCGGGTGCTTGAGGAGCTTCACAAGCTGTTTCCTGAAGCGCCGATTTATACCTCAATTTATGCACCTGAATATTTAGGACCCCATGTTTGGGCTTTTCGCCAGATGAATATCAAAACATCATTCCTAAACTTAATTCCGTACCGAGAAAAGTTAATCTCTATTTTTAGGCTTTTATCTCCTTTTGCTTTTTGGAGTTTTGATCTATCCAAGTTCGACATAGTTATTGTTTCGCAAACCGGTGCATATTTTCCAAACCTCGTCCAAAAAGGCCGTTCGACAAAGATAATCACATATACTCATACGCCCCCGCGGTATCTTTATGGATATATGACTGCCCGAGAGTGGCGGGAAAATCCTTTTGTTAATTTTTTTGCGCAAATTGCCAATCATTTTTTGCGTCTTCTTGATTTTAAAGCTGCACAAAACGTTGATTTTTTCATTGCAAATTCTGAGGAAATTCGCGCTCGAATAAAGAAGTTTTACAGACGGGAGGCAGTTGTGATAAATCCGCCGGTGGATACTAACCTAAAACTTAAAACTGAAAACAAAAAACGGGATTATTACCTTGCGGGGGGAAGACTAGCCAGAGCTAAGGGGATTGATATTATTGTTGAGGCATTTAACGAAAACGGAAAAAAACTTAAGATTTTCGGAAAAGGGTTCGCGGGATTTGATGAAGAATTGCTTCGAACCGCAAAGAAAAATATCGAGTTCGTTGGAGAAGTCAGCGATCATGAACGCTCAAAACTTATGGTAAGTGCAAAAGCTTATGTTTTTGCTTCATTTGATGAGGATTTCGGAATAACTCCGGTTGAGTCAATGGCTGTGGGAACACCGGTAATTGCATATCGCTCGGGTGGTGTAAAAGAAACTGTAATTGAAGGAAAAACCGGAATGTTCTTCGATGAAAACACGCCAGGAGCAATAAATCTAGCGATCAAGATCTTCGAATCTACAAAAATAAATCCGGATGCCTGTCGCAAACAGGCGCAAAAATTCTCCGCAGAAAACTTCGACAAGAAAATTTTAGATTTCGTTCGTAACATCGCTAAATAATATGCCAGAGTTGCCCGAGGTGGAAACGCTTCGATTAGGTTTAATTAAATATGTTGTCGGACATAAGATTGAGGATGTTGAAATGGCACATCCGAAGATATTTCAAGGCGATGCCTTGAATGTAATCGGATCGAAAATCACTGGCGTTCGAAGAGTGGGGAAGGGATTAATCTTAGATTTGTCGAACGGTTATGTTCTCGCGATTCATATAAAACTAACTGGGCAACTTGTTTACCGCGACGCGCAAACAAAGAATGTTTCACTTTCGGCCAAAGTCGGGGGTTCTCTTCCAAACAAATTTACTCACGTTATTTTTAAATTGGATAAAGATTCAAAGCTTTATTACAATGACCAAAGGCGATTCGGTTGGATAAAAGTTATAAAAAATTCGGAAGTAAACAATTTACCTTTCTTCCGCGACATGGGGCCGGAGCCTTTTAAAGATTTAACATTTCCCCGATTTAAATTCGTCTTGTCGAGAAAAGTAACCAAAATAAAACCCGCGCTTATGGATCAGACAAATATGGGAGGGATTGGGAATATTTATGCAAACGACGCATTATTTCGTGCAAAAATCGACCCTCGTCGTCCGGCAAAAAGTCTGAACGAAGAGGAACTAAAAGATTTATATAATTCGATATTGTTTGTTCTTAAAAAAGGTTTGGATTCTCACGGCGCGTCCGAACTATCATTTGTCAACATTTTAGGACAAGAAGGCGAATATCAAAATCATACATTGGTTTATGGAAAGCGAGTAGAGCCATGTCTAAATAAATGCGGCGGCAAAATTCATTTTATTCGAATCGCCGGCCGCGGAACATACTTCTGTCCTAATTGCCAGAAATAGTTGTTCTTTTCCAAAGAACCAAATCTTTGTACTTTTGGGCCGCCAAAAGTACCAAAAACTCTCGCCATGTCTCGTTTCGTGCTCTTAAAACTTCGTTCGTTTGTCGGGTGATTTCACCCCCTCCTCGATCTCGATAGTTTTCGAGCCGAGGAATCCCCCTGACGCACTCACTTGTTTCTCGTGCACTCAACATTCGAAATGGCGACCCTAAAACAAATTGGAGATTCTATTCCCTATTAACTAATAACTAATAACTATTTCTTGAGTTCTTCGTCAATTACGGTTTTGAAAGCGGTGAAGGGTTGGGCGCCTACGAGTTGGCGGCCGTTTATATAAAATGTTGGAGTTCCTGAGGTTCCAACTTTTTGCCCTTCCTGCATGTCGCGGGTTACATTATCAGCGTACTTTTTAGCTGAAAGGCAGCTTCTGAATTGATCAGTGTTGAGACCAAGAGTCCCAGCCGCAGTCGTCAGGCTGTCAACGTTATAAATCGAAGTATCAGATTCAGGCGGTTGGTTTTTATAAAGCCAGTCATGGAACTCCCAGAATTTACCTTGTTCATTAGCACACTCCGCGGCATTGCCCGCCACAACCGACGCATCACCCAAGAATTGATAATTCCTGAAAATAAATTTAACTTTTCCCGTGTCTACATAGTCTTTAAAGACTTGAGGTTTGGTGTCTGTAAAAAACCTCTCACAGAACGGGCACCTGAAATCTGCAAATTCAACAACTGTCACCTTTGCGCTAGCATTGCCTTTGACAGGAAAATGGCCGGCAGTTAAGTTTTTCAAAACCTCTTTTGGATCAGGAAGCGCCGGCTGTCCGGTCTGAGCAGTTTGAGTCGGGGTCACAGAAGTTTGAGACGAACCTTTTTCAAGAAATTGAACGCGCGCAACCAGGTATCCAATTAAAAATACAGCAACAATTAGAAGTACGTAGAGAACTTGGTTTGCGCGGAAGTTTGAGATTTTTGTGAATATATCGCCTAGAGTTAAGGACTTTTTTTCTGCACGCGGCATAGTAAATATCTTAATTGAAAGCGCTTGCATTTGTCAACCATTTCTGATATTTTATTACATAATCTAAATCGGGCAGAGTGATCTGCCCCTTTTTATGGTTCGGCAAGCTCACCACGAGCTAGTCGGCTATGCTCGCAGATATGCAAAAGGACAAGGTAGTAATTTCTCTCGGAGGATCACTCATAGTCCCAAATGGCGGGATTGATACAGTATTTCTTAAGTACTTCAATCGCTTCATTCGAAAGCAATTGGCGGCAAAGCCATCATCGCAGTTTTTTATTATTGCAGGAGGAGGTGCGACCGCCCGCCACTATCGGGATGCAGGCACTGAGACCGTTGGTCATGAACTCACTCCCGATGACCTTGACTGGTTGGGAATTCACTCAAGTCGACTTAACGCGCATCTGATTCGCACTATTTTCCGAGACTTGGCTCATCCCTATATTATTAAACACTACGAAATAATTCGAAAAGTAACAGAGCCAATAGTTATTGGGGCGGCCTGGAAGCCCGGGTGGTCAACGGATTACTGTTCTGCTATGATTTGCGAAGATTATAACGTTAAAACTGTTATTAATCTCTCCAATATTGAGATGGCTTACAATAAAGATCCAAGGACGAACCCCGACGCCAAACCCCTAAAAAAAGCAACATGGGCAAATTTCCGTGAAATAGTGGGTGACAAATGGATTCCCGGGATGAATGCACCGTTTGACCCGATTGCAAGCAAGAAAGCGCAAGAACTTGGCTTGAAAGTAATAATTTTGAAGGGTAATAATTTTGAGAACCTCGAAAACCATTTTGCCGGAAAAGAATTTGTTGGAACAACCGTCGAAGGGTAAATGGTATAATTTCCTCATGACTGAATTTAATCCTTCAGTTTTAAAACAGCTTTATAAACCTGCAAGCGATTCGCATAAAGGGCAGAATGGGAAGGTTTTAATTATTGGTGGTTCTCAATTATTCCATGCGGCTTCTTTGTGGGCTTTGACTGTTGCTTCGCGCATCGTCGATATGGTTTTTTATTCATCCGTTGAGACAAATAATCGAATCGTCGAAAGTATAAAAGCTGAATTTAGAAATGGAATCATTATTCCCCGTTCAAAAATCGACAATTACACTAGCGAGGCGGACTGTATTTTGATTGGGCCGGGTTTGCCGCGGGAAGAAGGAATAGAAGAGGGAGACGATGATACAAAAGAGCTGACGGAACGTATGTTCCATTCGTATCCCGAGAAAAAGTGGGTAGTGGACGGAGGATCATTACAAGTAATCGAGCCGGACGTGTTGCCGAAAACTGCGATAATTACACCGCACAAAGGCGAGTTTAAAAAATTGTTTGGAGTCGGGCCGACTGATGCAAACGCAGAACAAATGGCCAAAAAGTTCGGCGTCGTCATTTTAGTGAAAGGCGAACATGACGTAGTGAGTTCGCCCGATACAACTGTTCGAATCTCCGGCGGGAATGCCGGGATGACGAAGGGCGGGACAGGAGATGTGCTCGCCGGTCTGGTCGCCGCACTTTACACAAAAAATGATGCGTTTCTTGCGGCGTGTTCCGCGTCCTATATAAACAAAAAAGCAGGGGAAAGCTTGGCGAAAAAAATGGGAATCTACTTCAACGCATCAGATTTAGCCTCAGAAATTCCGCAGATGATGAAAGAATTATTGTAGCTCGATGATTGAGACGTCCTCTTTGTTCAGAATCTTTTTTGGGATGAATTCGCGGTGAGTGGTGGTTAAAATAGTTTGTTGTTCAGGTAATAAATCGAACACCTTGTGGATGTTGGTATCGTCAAGTTCTGAGAAAATGTCGTCGAGGAGGAGGACAGGTACTTCGTTTGTCGTTTGTCGCAAATAGTCAATTTCAAGCACTTTCAGTTGAAAAATTGTTAGTCTTTCCTCGCCGCGGGAGCCGAATTCCTGGATTGGCTTTTCTGTTCGGGGAAAATAGAATTTAAAGTCGTCGCGCTGAGGACCAACCAAAGTTACTCCCGCCGCTTG
>JBGOVI010000017.1:0-14521 GCA_041478035.1 Patescibacteria group bacterium | reverse complement strand
GGCAGGTAAAGATATTCACACACACACACACACACACAGATAAACTACCTTTAGAAGATATCCCAATCTTCATCAAGCTTTACGATTTTTACAAAAATTTAACCTCTGTTATTACCACTTTTCCCAAAACGAAACGGTACACATTGGGGCAGAGACTGGATAACGTACCGCTCGACATTCTTGAATTATTGTTTTCTGTACCAACAACTCAAAATAAAGTTGAAACTTTACAACAAATAAGCACAAAAGTTGACCTTGTAAAAGTCCTTTTAAGACTCGCGAAAGATAGTCTAGCTCTACAAAACAACAAATACTTAGAGCTTGAATCAATATTAGTCGAAATAGGCAGGATGTTGGGAGGATGGATTCGTTCCTCCAAGCAAAACTTAGGGCAGGATAAGCTTTTATAACCTCACCAGATACTTCCAGGCGAACAGCACCTATGTTGTCATTGCCGTTGTCACGATTCCAGTTGTTGACATTCACGCCGTTATCAGACTTAGCATTACCAACGTTGGCGACGTTCGAACCAGTGCTTTCGTAAGTAATTCTCCGTAATATGTAATTCTCACCGTAGCTTGATTACTCTTACTACTGTATTTTATTCGTCCCAAGGACAAAAGAGAAAAACTCGTAGTGTCTAGTAAGCTTACTTTAAGTACGCTTCCGCATTAAGTTAATACGGAACTCTGACTATTGAAAGTTCTAGAGGAAGGCGCCCCGACAATCGTTGTTGTCGGGATCACTGCCTACCAAGGCATATTGTAAAAAAAAATTTCGGAAAAACCAAGAGGAAAAAAATCAAAAGAACCAAAAATCCAATTACTTAGTCTCAACTGGCACTACCAGGCGAACAGCACCTATGCGGCCATTGCCGAAGTCACGAAGCCAGTAGCTGACACGCACGCCGCTATCAGACCCAGCACCACCAACGAAGGCGACGCCCGAACCAAATTGATTTGTTGGATTGTTAGTTCTACCGTAGACCCAATCTAGGTTTTGTGCTTTTGCATATTCCGGCCCAAATAACCATTTACCAGTCGCGTCTTCGTGCTGGAAAACAATATCTGCAAAAGTTGACGCTTCGTCAGGGAGAATTTGTGTGATGTTGGGAAGACCTAAGCGCTTGGCATCCTCTGCCAAAATTCCTTCCTGGGTTTTAGTGTCACGACCAAAACTACCTGGAGCAAAAAATTCTTTAGGATCAGGGAAAATAGCCATTTCAACTTGTCTTGAAGGGCGAGCTGTAAGTCTTTCACCACCCCAGCTAAAGTCGTTTGGAAATGAAGGCTTGTTTTTTGCCGCACGTGCGCTTCTTTGAGCATCAAGGCTAAGTCCTGTAGGAGTATAGATTACGCCATGTGCGTCTTCGATGGCCTTTCTCTCTTCGTCTGTGAATTTGTCCCTTAAAGCTATGCGTTCGGCAATTACTGGTGTTTCTGAAGGTTGTGGAGTAACAGTAGGCGCAGTCAATACATCTTCCGGTCCGTCTAGTGCTCTTATTTGTGCTGCTTGAGCCATGAGAGTGGCGCGGACACTTTTAAATAAATCTCCTTTTAGGCCTTTATCTCTTGCAAGTCTCTCTAGGTTTGATGCCATAATCCAAGCATTTTACTCTAACTATAAGCCTTTGTCAAGCTCCCGCAAACCTATAAAAACCTGTCCTATTAGTCGATTGGCTGAGCATGTCGGTCAAGACCCGTTTGGGCACCATGATAGTTTTATTTTAAGTCTTTTAAATCCCTAAGATTGTCAAGCGCATTGAAAGCAAGTGTTGCATGTCGATTTGCATCGATTGAAAGTTCATTGTGCCCACCAATTACAGAGTAATACCCTACGATAGGAGGAATATAGCCAGATTTGAGCATGTTAGTACCTTGCCGCTCTACTGGAAACAGAGGATCGTCAACTCCAGATATTACGCTAAATTTAACTCCTTGGTCTGAAAGCATCCTTATCAGCTCGTTAATATCAACGCCTGTTAAAGCATCCATTTCTCTAAGGACTCTTTGATGATGTTCGGCGATATATCGGGCTGTTCTTCCGCCTGCTCTAATTGAGCTGGTAGGATCTGTAAGAAGCATCGGTCTTGCAATTGCTTCTTGAAGCAATAACTTTATAAACCTACCTGTTAAGGCGGCTTTTGTATCTTTTCCTATAAATCCTGCCGGTCTATCTAGAACAATATTCCGAAACTGCTTCGGTTTCATAAGTGCAGCAATCAAACCATATATGGCTCCATAAGAGTGATCAATAGCGTCTGCCTTATCAATTCTTTTACGTTCTAGTGTCTTCAGTAATAAATGAGCTTTCCGAAGTTCTTCTTCAGGATATTCTTGACTATCTGGTAATTTACCGTCTCCTGTTTGTCCGACTGTTATAACCCTGCGTCCTTCATTAAAGCCCACTTCTGAAGTTTTTTTATATGTATCATAATTTTCAGACCAACCTGGAACAAGCAACACGGGAGTTTGATCTGTTAAGACTCTTGGAGCAACATCAACTACAGTTATTTTACCTTCTGGGAAATTTAAAGTTTCACGATTTTTAAATTGCTGTTCAAACGGGGGGGCTTGTAATTCTCCAGCTTCCATCCAAACATTATATCATTATAGCTATGTCTCGCTTTGAGGCTCGTTTTTTAGTAAAATAAACAAACCATATTGCCGGATCGTATAATGGTAGTACGATGGACTCTGGATCCATCTATCTAGGTTCGAATCCTAGTCCGGCAGCAAGACTCCCTTGGCCTTTAGTTTTGTATTTGTTGCGCCCTCAAAGTTAACTCCTATCCAAAATTGTCAACCACCTTTGGTTTTGTTATACTTACTATTCGTCGTAAATTTATGGAAGAGGAGAAAATAGGAAAATCTGGAGAGTTTATTCTCGGGCAAAACAAGGTTTCCGAACCTGTCGAAACGCCTCCGCAAAAACCTGCCGCTGATTTTGATCATTCGGGGCATACAAATCCACTCAAAAAATGGGGAAGCCTATTGGTTTTATCCTTAGGTCTTGCAATTATTATTATTGACACTACTCTTCTCAATGTTTCGCTTTCAACAATCATTCGCGAACTTAAAACCGATATCCAAAGCATCCAATGGGTAATAACGGCCTACTCATTAATGCTTGCGGCGTTCACCATTACGGGCGGTAGAATCGGCGACTTATTCGGCAGAAGAAAAATGTTTATGACAGGTGCCGTAATTTTTGCAGTAGGATCCTTTATTGCCTCTATCAGCCACTCTGTTGGAATACTTCTTGTTGGAGAATCAATTATTGAGGGCATTGGTGCGGCTCTTATGATGCCCGCGACCGCCTCTCTTCTTGTTGCAAATTACCGCGGCCGGGACCGCGCAATTGCCTTTGGATTTTGGGGAGGAATTGCCGGCGCATCATCTGCTATCGGGCCGATAGTCGGGGGATATCTGACAAAATATTATTCTTGGCGGTGGGGATTTAGAATAAACGTTTTTGTCGCGATACTTCTAATTATAGGGACAATTCTTTTAGTCAAAGAGTCTCGCGACACAAAAGAAAAACCAAAACTTGACCTTCTGGGGGTCGCACTCTCTGCCCTTGGACTTCTAGGAATTGTCTTTGGAATAATTGAAGCGTCATCATACGGGTGGTTCTGGGCCAAGCAGGATTTCTCAATTTTCGGGCTATCTCCCGTACCGTTTGCGTTGATTTTGGGAGTCATGTTTATTCACCTATTTTTTCTTTGGCAAGCAAAAATAGAAAAAGAAGGGAAGACTCCTCTTGTGTCTCTTAAACTTTTCCTAAATAAAACCTTCAGGGTTGGTGTTGTGACTACGGCTATCGTGTCTCTTGGACTCGTTGGTCTTCTTTTTGCAATGCCCGTCTTTCTCCAGTCGGTCTTAAAACTTGACGCCTTATCAACCGGCCTTGCGCTTCTCCCTCTCTCAGTCACCATGCTCATCATGGCTCCTTTATCAGGTTTTTTGAGCACGAGGATTCCTGTAAGGTATATAATAATGGCAGGCTTGATAATTGACGCTGTCGGGATGTTGATTTTACGAAGCTCAATCTCGGAAACAGCAACTACCTCATCGATTATTCCGGGACTTGTTATATTGGGGCTTGGAATGGGTATGGCAATGGCCCAGATAAATAACGTGACGCTTTCATCAGTTCCTGTATATCAGGCAGGGGAAGCGTCAGGAGTCAGCAACACAATGAGACAGGTGGGCTCCTCGCTTGGAGCCGCAATAATTGGGGCGGTTTTACTTTCTGTTTTGGCCTCAAGACTTGCAAGTGGAATTAACGAGAGCCGTGTTATCCCCGATTTTGCAAAGCCCCAGTTTGTGAACGCAGTTTCAAAACAAACCTCAAACGTTGAATTTGGCGGAGGAGCCAAGCTTTCAACCGCCGTCCCTCCCGCAGTTGCAACTGAAATAAGGAGCATCAGCCGCCACTCAACAGTTGACGCCACCAAAACAGCCATGCTTTATGCTGCTTTTTTTGCATTTCTGGGATTTATCTCATCCCTATTTTTGCCCAAAACAAAACCTCACGCTCTTACTTAACAACAATAGTGCCCGTTTGGCTTGGGTCTAAGTGGTTGTGGTAGCCGTAAGTTCCCGCCTTATTAAAGGTTAAAGAAAGAGTTCCCCCATCTTGAAACGTCCCAAGATTAAGAGGCGGATAATCTGTATGCGTTGGATGAGGGTTGGAAGCGATTATTGCCGCTCCCCCGCTTTTATTTGTCCATGTGACTTTTGCTCCGGCCTTAACTGTCAGCGTGGCGGGCGAAAAACCGGAAGAAGTAAGCGTGACAGAGTTTTCCTCGGCTATAGTGCCACTTGGAGAACTCGTCGGCTGAGTTGCTTCGCTTGATGAAGGAGTTATTTGAGTTTGAGTTTGAGAAGTTGCCGGAGCCGCACTTTTGTTGGCTGATAATATGAAGTAACCGGCTGCCGCTACTATTACTACCACCACAACAGCAATAAGAGTCTTATTCATGAAGTTAGTATACTTTACGAAACTCACGAACAAAAGTCAAGGGCCTTACGGGTTGGAGTATAATATATCCAAAATGATAGTTAAGAAGCGCGATGGGTATTATGTTCTTTCAAAGAAGTCAAAGCGCAATTTGGGCGGGCCATATAAAACCCGTGATGAAGCCCTAAAACGCCTCCGTCAAGTAGAATTTTTTAAGCATCAGAAGTAAATACTACAAATACAGTACCAATACTACCAATTCCTGCCTGCCGGCAGGCAGGTCCAATACATCAATAAACCGTATTCATTTAAATATTTGTAGTATTTGTGGCATTTGTAGTATTGGTAGTATTGACAAACATTTTCCTTTCTGATAATTTTAATTATGGAGGACGGAAAGTTTCCCCTTGCACTTACCTTTAACGACATTTTACTTCTCCCCGGCTACTCTGACTTCTCGCGTTCCGACATAAATTTGGAAACAAACCTAACTAGCAAAATAAAACTTAAGATCCCATTTGTGTCATCCCCTATGGATACGGTGACCGAGTCAAGGCTTGCGATTGAGCTTGCAAAAATGGGTGGCATAGGAATCATACATCGCAATTTAACAATTGCAAAACAGGCGGGAGAAGTTGCAAAAGTCAAAAAACTCAAATTGTTGGTTGGTGCGGCCATCGGACCAAACTCAGGGTTTGAGGAAAGGGTTCGTGCACTAATTAAAATCGGTGCCGACGTCATAGTTGTCGATTCTGCTCATGGGTTTACTAAATTTACTATCGAAACTTTAAAATTTATCAAAAAGAGATATCCTACAATACAAGTTATTGCCGGAAATATCGCAACGGCCGCGGGGGCGATCGCTTTAATAAAAGCGGGGGCCGATGCTCTCCGCGTTGGAATGGGGCCGGGTGCAATTTGTACAACGCGAGTTATATCAGGAATGGGAGTTCCGCAAATATCAGCGTTGATGGAGGTATCACGCGTAGCCAAGAATACCCGAATCCCCATTATCGCAGACGGTGGACTGGCAAATTCGGGCGACATGGTAAAAGCACTTGCTCTCGGTGCGTCAACTGTCATGATGGGGGCATTTTTTGCATCTTGTTTGGAATCCCCGGGTCGGAAAATTGCACTTTCGTCAAAAAAAGTCCCCCAAAGATTCAAGAGCATTTTTAACCACAGCGGACGTTTTATATTTAAAGAGTATCGGGGGATGGGATCAGAGGCGGCTATGAAAAATGGTGCCGCTACAAAATCCGAAGGGGAATTCCATGGCAAAAGCTATAAGGATAGAACTTTGATTGCCGAAGGGGTTGAAGCATTGGTTTCGATAAAAGGACCAGTTTCAGAAGTCGTCGAGCAAGCTCTCGGCGGAATTAAATCCGGCTTTTATTATTGTGGAGCGAAAAACATCCAAGAACTGCAAAAAAAAGCGCGCTTTATACAGATCACTCAGGCTTCTCTGCAAGAATCACATCCCCACGATATCTTGGTAACAAACGCAGGGAAAAGCTATTCTTAGATGTAGGATTTAAGATTTATGATGCAGGAGATTTCTTACATCTTACATCATGCATCCTAGATCAATAACTTACAGATGATATTAATCGTAGACTTCGGTTCGCAAACTGCTCATTTGATTAAAAGGAGGCTTCGAGATCTTGGTACAGAATCGGAATTAATCCACCCCGAAGATGCACTATTAAAAATTAACGAACTAAAACCCGCTGGAATTATTTTAAGTGGCGGTCCCGCATCAGTTTATGAAAAGGGCGCTCCAACTCTTTCAAAAAAGGTTTTTACAAACAAAGTTCCGATCCTTGGAATTTGCTACGGATTTCAATTGACAGCAAAGCTTCTGGGCGGAAAAGTCATCGCAGGAAGAAAAGAATACGGCCCGGCGCGAATTTCAATAATAAATAGTAAATCATCAATAATAAATAAGATTCCGAAGGAATTTACTGTCTGGCAATCGCATGGAGATGAAGTGGTAAAACTTCCGCCCGGATTTAAAGTTCTCGGTGCAACGAAAATAGTACCGTTCGCATTCGTTCATAATTCGAAGAATATTTTTGGCGTGCAGTTTCATCCTGAGGTTGAGCACACTGAGAATGGGACTAAGATTTTGGAAAATTTTATCGAACTTTGCGGCATTAAAGGTTTGACTCGAACAATAAATATACGAGATCTGATCGAAGATATTAAAAAAACTGTCGGAGGCAGTTACGTTATTGGCGCAATCTCAGGGGGCGTTGATTCAACAGTTGCCGGAACCTTAGCCGCACACGCGATTGGCAAACGGTTCATCCCGATCTACGTAGAGAACGGCTTGATGCGCGAAGGGACAGCAGACCACGTTCGAATAATATTTAAACAGTTCGGAATCGTTCCAAAAGTAATTAAATGCGAACGCGAAATGTTAAGACGCCTGAAAGGAATAACTGATCCGGAGAAAAAACGAACAATTATCGGCAATTTTTATATCGAACTTTTTGAAAAAGAGTTTGAAAAATTAAAAAAGACCAAACCCATCAGCCATCTTCTGCAAGGAACGATTTATTCAGATGTAATCGAAAGCCAAGGAACGCGCCATGCGGCAAAAATAAAATCTCACCACAACGTAGGGGGCTTGCCGGCCACAATGAAATTGAAACTTCTCGAACCGGTTCGAAATCTTTACAAAGATGAAGTTCGGGCACTCGGAAAAAAACTTGGATTACCAGATGATTTTATTTGGAAACAACCATTTCCAGGACCAGGATATGCGATAAGAATTCGAGGGGGAGTAACAGCCGAGCGTTTGATCAAACAAAAGATGGCGGACAAAATTATACTTGAAGAACTTGAACATTCTAACATTCTTAAGAACGTTTTTCTGTCTTTTCCTGTTTTGACGGGGGCCGAATCAACCGCCGTAAAAGGCGACGGAAGATTTTTTGGAGAAGTAATCGCGGTCAGAATTGTCGAATCTCGCGACGTCATGACCTCAACATGGAGTAGGATACCGTATGGTATCCTACAAAAGATTTCGAGCAGAATCGTCAACGAAGTCCCAAATGTTTCAAGAGTCGTCTATGATATCACTACCAAGCCTCCGGCAACGATGGAGTGGGAGTAAGGGGGAAACCGAACCGGGTTTGAAAATCAAATAAGACGAAGTAGATACGGTATAAATATTACTGCTCCTACGATTGCCGCTCCGAATGATACGAGCAGCACCATTCCCGCCGCAACGTCTTTTGCTATTTTTGCTTCCTGTCTATGTTCGGTTGTAATGAGATCAGTCATCTCCTCAAGCGAAGAATTAACCATTTCAGCCGAAACTACTATGAGTACCAGGACAAAAATCACAATCATTTCAAACCTTGACACCTCCAAAATTTTTCCCGCCAAAAGTGCTCCCGCACCTACATAACATTGCAGTCTGAAATTTATATTCTCGCGTATGGCATGAAATATCCCGGAAAATGCAAAACCGAATGACTTATGTATCGGATGTTGATTCATTTTATGATTATCAAATAGTTTACTATGTAATAAAGCACAATAACAATAACGAGTCCTAATATTGTTCCTACTATTGTCTCAGTCAGGCTATGCCTTTTTAATTTTATCCTAGACCAGGCAACAAGAGGGATTAAAATAACGAAAAACCAAAAAATTCCCCCATACAATATGCCAAGGACTGCGGCAAACGCAGAATAAACTGCCAAATGTATACTTGCTTTTATTTTTCTGTTTACAAAACTGTCAATAAGTACCCCCAAAAGAAGTGCCCCAAGAGTCGCCATTAAAATTTTGGGGCCGTGAAGAAAGAAGATGATAAAAAAGTATAAAATTGAAACTATAGCAGCAAAAATAAATATAGGTTTTCTTTGCTCTTTTATTGAAATGTCAAAATCTGAAAACATTCCCCGTTTTACTCCATATAAAACAAATAGACCGATAGTTGCCGCAAATAACAGTGATGCAGCCGTCCAGACTATTGCATAAAAAGCATTATTACTCGTTTTAAATACTAGCGCATAAGAAACAGGCGCAGTTATAATCAAGGGACTCGCAATCATTGAAATAATCCGTGCCAATAAAATCATTTTGATATTACCTTATCAAGCCAAGAAATAGTTTCGTCTTTCCCCTGAATCTCAAGATATTGGTCGAACGGCAACCCCTGAGACCTGCCTGTCAAAACAGTAAACACATCTTTGGTAGTTTTTTTAAGTTCGTCTCTTGATGAAATTGTTGCTGTAGAGATTAAAGGCGCCCTCCATTCTCCTAATTGTTGGTAATTCTCTTTTAATTTTTCAGCAAGAGTTTTTTGCCCCTCAGAAAGCCGAACTTCCTCTTCTTTTTCGATAAGAACCTTAAATTCGGCGAGGGTTTTCATTCTGGACTGCGCCAAAGGAATATATTGTTCATAGCTAGGTATCGAAGAAATTGTCGGATCGAATTCTAAGATTTGAGATTTGAGATTTGAGATTTGAGATTTTCTTATATATTCTCCATTCATCCATAGAAGCTTTTTTTCATCAAAAATAGCAGGGGCTGTATTTATTTTTGAAAGTTCGAATTCGCGTTCGAAATCTTCGCGTGATAAAATCTCCCGGTCATCTTTTAGCGAAAATCCTAGAAGCATCAGATAGTTGAGAAGTGCCTCTGGTAAAAATCCTTCTTTTCTAAAATCGATAACAGATTTTGCACCCCGCCTTTTTGAAAGTTTTTTATGGTTTGTCCCTAAAACATTGGGAACGTGGGCAAAAATCGGGGGCGTCCACCCGAAAGCTTTATACAACATCAAGTGTTTGGGCGCTGATGGAATCCAATCATCGCCCCGGATAACGTGGGTAATATTCATCAGATGATCATCAATTACGTTTGCCAAATGGTACGTTGGAAAACCGTCACTTTTAAGAATAATAAAATCCTCTATCTCAGAATTCCTAAACTCTATTTTTTTGTTTCCAACGGCATCTATCCAGGAGGTTGAGCCCTCTTTTGGAACCGTAAAACGGATGGCACCCGCCTCTTCCCGTGCGAGACTTTTTGAAATAAGCTGTTCTGCATATTTTTTATATTCTGAAACTCTTTCTGATTGGACAAAATACTCATCCCATTCGATTCCAAGCCACAAAAGTGATTCTTTGATCGCCTCTGCCGCTCCTTCTATTTTGCGCGCCTGGTCTGTATCTTCGATTCTCAAGATAAACTTCCCGCCTGCCTTTTTGGCGAAAAAATAATTAAACAAAACCGTTCTGATACTCCCAACGTGAGGAATCCCTGTGGGGCTTGGGGCAAATCGGACGCGAACTTCCATACTATTGCATTTTATATCAACTATTAAATATACTCAATATGTGGCAAAGCTTGCTGATATAGATTCTGAGATACGTGTGATATTGAAAATCGCTGGTATTGCGCTTGTCGTGGTCGCGGCTATTTTTATTTTTATAAATGGCGCGCAAATTTTTAAAAACATCTTCTTCCCTACTCCCCCGCCTCCACCGGAAGAAAAATTCGGAAAACTACCTCCGCTTGCTTTTCCATCCCAATCACCTCAGGGATTCACTTATCGAATAAATACTCTGTCAGGAAAGCTCCCAGCCCTGCCCGACAGGATGAAGGTTTATAAAGTTAATCAAGTGCCGGCGAGTCTTGTGGCGCTTACTGCTGTGCGAGAATCAATCAGAAATGTCGGATACTCGCAGGCTGAAACAAAAATCAGCGAGGCAGTTTACAAATGGGGCAACAGTAACGGTACAGTAATTACTTACAATACTGTAAATAATAACTTCAGAATCTCCTCCAACTTTTTGAGCGCTCCTGCCCCCCAAAGAATCACAGGTAGCGCGGCAACAGGCAGCGGTGCGTATGATGAGGCGACAAGATTTATTCAAAGCATAGGAGGGGACGTAAAAGATCTTGATCCAACGACTGTACGGGCAATTTATTTAAAAATCGAAAACGGAAGTCTTATTGAAGCTACAAGCCAAAGTGATGCGCAATTCATAAGAGTCGACCTATACCAAAAACCCCTCGACAAAAGAAACATATATTATTCGGCTCAAAACCAATCCCCGATGTATTTTATATTCAAAGACGAGGGCGGCTTACCGCAAATTGTTGATGGCGCCTTTTTTCACTATTCGGCAAGTTCTGAGTCTTCTGAGTACGCTATTAAAGCCTCTGACCAAGCATTCAACGATCTTAAGCTCGGCAATGCTTTTGTTTTAAGCGAAAAAAGAAAAGATGGCCCAATTGATATTACTGACGTTACTCTTGGATATTATATAGGCGACTCTCCCGAATATTTTCTTCCTATTATTGTATTTCACGGAGACGGATTCGTAGCGTTCGTAAACGCTCTTTCTTCCTCTCAATAAAAAAGCAACCGAATCTTTTGGAGTCCTTCGTAAATTACATTTTTCGTGTCAGAAAAACGGTCTTGACTATTTAGCACCACAATAATATATTGGCGTGCACCTTGTGAAACGGACGTAATAAGGACTCCGCCCGCCTCATCCGTAAATCCGGTTTTTATTCCAGTGACGCCGTCTATTCCAAGAAGTTCATTGAGATTTTTGAGACTATGAACAATTTTTCCACTTGTATCAGTTACAATTTTATCCTTTGTTGAGACGATTACGGCAAAAGTTGGATTTTTGATTGCATATGCGCCAAGCCTTGCTAAATCAAATGCCGTCGTATAATTTGCGTCATCAAAACCCGCAGGATCAATGAATTTTGTATTATCCATCGCGAGTTCTTGTGCTTTTTTATTCATCACCGCAACAAAATTATCAACGCCGCCCGAGAAATTTTCTGCCAAAACGTGTGCTGCGTCGTTGCCTGAGGGAAGCATCATGCCATAGAGCAAATTTCGTACCGAAATTTGCTCTCCCTCCTCAAGTTGCATTTTAGAACCCTCAACAGAACTTAAATTTGAAGCAGTCAAGATTTTATCTAAATCATAATTTTCAAGTACTATAATAGCAGTCATTATTTTGGCAGTTGATGCGGGTGCAAATCTTAACCTTTCGTTTTTGCCAAGTAGAACCGAGCGGGACTCGGCGTCATAAACTACATACGCGCGCGAGGCGACATTTAAATTGGCAATTTTTGACGACAAAGAAGGGAGTAAGTAATCCGCTTTTGAGTTATTAATGTTTAAGATCCTTACTTGGTTGGTTTTAAAGAATAAAATAATAATTATTGCGAAAACAGAAATGTTAAGGAGCGCCAAAACCAGAATGTAAGACTTTGCGTTCTTAAGATTTTTCATCTGGTGGGGTCACTTTGCAACTTTTGAGAATCGCAGATCAATCCTCTCCATATCTCGCGGAAAAAGACTCGCTTCTCTGACATTTGAAAGCTCGAGCATTTTCATTGTCATACGCTCCAAACCAAAAGAAAAACCGCCGTGTGGCGGCATGCCGAATTTGAAAGCCTGAAGATACATTTCAAAGTCAGATGGATTCATTCCTCGGTTTTTTATTACTTCGACCAAGCTATCATGCTCATCAATTCTTTTGCTACCGGATAAAATCTCAATCCCGCGAAATATTAAATCATAACTTAGAGAAAACTCAGGGTTCTCCGGATCGGGCTGCGTGTAAAAAGCGCGTTTCTTAGTAGGAAAGTGGGTAATTGTAACAAGATCCGAACCGTGTTCATCAAGCGCCCATTTTGATATTTCCTTCTCATCTTCAGGGCCTAAATCGGGCTCGGATCGAACATCCCGTCCGGTTTTCTCAAATATTATTTCTTGCGCTTGGCGCATCTTAAGTCTTGGGATTTTAGACGGAATTTTAGGCTCATCAACCCCAAAGTGTTTTAATATTTCGGGATGTTTTTCCGCAGCATATCTAATTGCCTCAGATCCTACCTGTTCCAAAGCATCCAGAAGCTCCTCAAACTCGACGAAACCTAATTCACAATCCATTTGGGTTGATTCCGATAAGTGTCGGGTTGTAACTGACGGTTCGGCGCGATATGCGTGAGAGACAAGAAATACACGCTCAAAAGTCGGCACCATCATTTGCTTGTATAATTGTGGACTCTGAATTAAGAATGCGCGATGTCCGTAATAATCAATCTCGAATACCTCTGCCCCTCCTTCGGTCGATGAGTACGAAATTGTTGGAGTAAAAATTTCAGTGCACTCAAGCTTTTTTGAAGCTGTCCTGAAGCTTTCCATAATGGCTTCCTGCATTTTAAATATTGGACGAACGGACCGGTGACGTAAAGTTAGAGTTCTAAAATCGAGTAACGTGGGAAGCTCAAGGTCCAATTGCTTTCCGCCCATATCAAAGGGCATTTCGGCCGATTTTGCTATTGTTTTTAAACTATCGAGCTTGACTTCCACCTTCCCGGTCTCAAGTTCGGGATTTTCATATTGTTCCGAGCGAGCCTTGACTTCACCTTCAATTTGAACAACATCTTGAACGGATAATTTGGCGACTTCGGTGGCTTGCGCATCAAAAGCGGCGATCTGAATTGTGCCTGATCGATCTCTGAGGTCAAAAAAGGAGATTTTTCCATGAGTACGAACTCTTTCAACCCAACCCTTAAGAAGAACTTTCTTTCCGATTAAATTGTTACACTCTATTGCAGTAATTCTTGACATAGGTGTATTTTACATTTAATGAATCCTCTTGACAAGAACCTTTAGTATTGCTAATATGAAAACCGTCGTGAAAACTTTTGTCTTTATTAAGAATCTCATTTTCCACGCCTGAGGCGGGGAGATGAACTTCTGGCAAAAGTCATTTTCCTCGCACAAAAAAGCGGGGATTTTTTTTGAAAAATGACAGAGCAAGATCGGGGTCCACAACTTGAAGATCGAAGAAGAACAAGGCGAATTGCTGCCGTGGTTAGAAAGTCTCCTTTGTTTGAAGAATTATTGTTTGGGGAGGCTTTGAATACACATCTTAAAACACTTGAGGCTTCCGGGGTTCCTACTGAAGACGTAGAGAGATTTTACTTTCTCGGAGGGACCTCTTTTTTAGATTCTTCTTCAACTAAAAGAGTGGCCATGACTGAACGCTTGGGCAGGATAAATAATGGAAGAAAACAAGATTTGACGAACGGAAACGGCAATCACCACAATACAAATGGAATAAATTTGACCCACGACACAGAACATTTAATTTAATCAATTATTTCCAGTGTCTTTAATTTTTAATTGAATCCTTTCGTTCCCATTCCAGGAATCTTTTTCAATAGAATAGACAACATCAATATTATCACCAATTCCCAAGCTTTGCACTGCTCCACCGAAAAATATTCCATCAAACATTTTTCCATTTTGTGAAAGCGTAAGCTTCAGGTGCTTATTTTCCCTGCCCACGAATCGAGCATTTCCTATTTTTACATTTTTTGATACGAACAGCGGTTCGGGGTTACCCTGGCCAAATGGAGAAAGAGTTTGCAAAGAATCGAAAAGCGCAAGATTAATTTGTTCAAATTCGAGTTCGCAATCAATTCCTAATACTCTTTCGAGCATTTTATCTGAGATTATTTTTTTAGAACTTTCAAAAAGTGCTTTTTTAAACTC
>JBGOVI010000006.1:0-21552 GCA_041478035.1 Patescibacteria group bacterium | reverse complement strand
ATACCCGGCAAACCCGTTGAGGTTGATTTATCCCAGGCACGGGGTGATACCAGAAGCGGAATAAGGTTTGAACTTGAAAGAGAAGATAGTTATTCACTTAAATTACCTAGGAGTGGCGAGATAAAGACTGCTCAGGAAAATGGAGAACGGGTATTTGTAACTGAAGATGATGACCTCTTGTTCGTTATTCCGATTGAGCCGGTGCCTCAATCCTAGTATCTTACCTATACTTCAGACTTTGCTTGGATTCCCAATAAATATAGGACTGCTTCTTTCTTATATCGGCGGTCGCCTCGGGAATTGATGCGAATTGCCGGTAACTTACCTCTTTTACCCCATCTTTTGATTGTTAGAGGCGAAACGCGCAAAATCTCCGCCACTTCGCGGACTGTGAGTAGATCTGGAAGGTTATCAATTGATATATTTTGGTGTGGCATACTATTTGTTTTTACTGATTATGTATATCTTATCTGCAACTAGACTAGCAAAGAGCATCAGTCGTGTCAAGGAGGAAAAAAACTATGAGTTTTTTTGCGACGCAGTCCCGTAGAAGCGCCCCTCAAGAGCGCGAGGCTGTAAGCCTCTGGATTGAGGTAAGCAATGTACGGGTCAAGATACCAAAATTACTTTAGGACAATTATCATCCTAATTTATCCTAATGTTTACTCCGAATACATACGAATAAAACGGCATATCTTATTCGGATTAATTCGGACTAATAATTCGGGTGAATTCGTTATGGCCTTAATTTTTGTAAAATTAAAGCTATATTTTTTCTAAGAAGTTAAATTTTGAGGATTTTTAGACGGCTACCTAGCCAACTTACAAAAATTAAGGCCCCAAAATGCCAAATTTGAAGCTGACGCAAAAATCGCGCAGGCTGATTTATCAATCTGAAGAGCCATTCAAGACCAACCGTTTGAACAAACTTTGCGGCGCGATTCGCTCTTCCCGATAGAAAATCGAATGACCCTCCAACAGCCATAATTACTTTCGCAGGAACTTCGTCTCGATGTTCTATAATCCATCTTTCTTGCTTTGGAAATCCAAGCCCCACAAAAAGAATATCTATATCAGACTGCATCATTTTTGCTTTGTCGTAGATATCGGAAGCGTATCCTATAGCCACCTTAGAGGCTATTTTTTGTAAGCACTTGGCGGCCTCTTCTGCTACGCCAGGCTGACCACCAAAACAGCCTATTATGACGGGCCGATCTCTCTTGGTTTTCACGAGGTTTTGCATGAAGTCTATACCGCTAATTCTAGCCTCAATTGGTTTACCTAAGAGCCTAGCCGCCCAGACCACTCCTATTCCATCCGGCAAGGCTATATCAGCCTCGTTCAAGAGATTTTTAAGCTCCGGGTTGCGCCAAGCGGCCGAAATCTGCTCCGGGTTAGGCGTAAAAATGATTAGCTTATCTCTCTTGCCGCTGGGTTTCCCTAGCTTCTGAACGACATACTCCAGAATTTTATCCTCAGATGATGTCGTTATCTTGACCCCTAGAATTCTAGTAGAATTTTGCATATTCCTATTATACTACAAGATTATATTTATCCGAAATGTAATTTACTAAATATATGCTTTTCGAGTACATTTTCTAAACAGAGTCTATGAGCTCAATTTTTGCTATATATTATATATTATAGAGTATGGATTATCTCCTCGAAGTATATATATTATAGGTCTCAATAAACGTGTAACATTGCCTTTCATTCTGTGAAAATAATAATCTATCTAATCTCTTGCCACCGATCTTTTGTAGAGCTCGAGATTCTCTAGCGCGACACCTACTCCACGAATCACGCAAAATAGCGGGTCCTCGGCAACATGGGCAGGTACTCCAGTTTCGCGAGTTATATAATTGTCAAGGTTCTTAAGAAGCACTGTCCCGCCGGTCAAAACTATCCCCTTCTCGATAATATCTGAGGCAAGTTCCGGCGGTGTTGCTTCAAAAACCTCCCGAATCGCCGAAATCATGGCTTTTAAAACCGGCTGTATAGCTTCATTTATTTCAGCTTCTGTTATTTCAATCGCCCGCGGCAGCCCTGTTACGCTATCGCGTCCCTTAATCTCCATGCTACGAGGCTCATCTGAAACAATCGCCGAGGCAAGCTTCATCTTTATCTCTTCAGCCGAGCGCTCACCGACGAGCAAATTAAATCGTTTTCTGATGTAGTTGGCAATAGCTTCTTCAATTTTATTTCCGGCCACCCGGATAGATTTATGCACTACAACCCCGCCGAGAGATATTACGGCAATATCCGTAGTTCCTCCGCCGCTATCCAAAATCATGTGCCCCGCCGCCTGGGCTATGGGGATTTTGGCACCAATCGCAGCGGCCAATGGCTCTTCAATCAAATACACGTTCCCGGCGCCGGCCGAAGCACAAGCGTCTAAAACAGCGCGCTTTTCAACCTGCGTCACGCCGGATGGTATACAAACCATAACCTCAGGCTTGACAAATCTGCTCCTGCCCGCAACCTTATCTATAAAGTAAGAAAGCATGCTTTGGGTAATCACGTAGTCGGCGATCACCCCGTCTTTTAAAGGCCGTGTTGCAACAATATTGCCGGGCGTGCGGCCAAGCATGTCCTTTGCTTCCGAACCTACGGCCACCACTTTATTATCGTCCGCACGGACCGCCACAACCGTAGGCTCGTTTAAAACCACACCCACACCTCCCAAATACACAAGGATGTTCGCGGTCCCTAAATCTATTCCAACCCGCTTATTCAGCATAGTTAAAAATTAAAAGTTAAAAATTCAAAATTACAATTCAAAGTTCAAAATTATATAAAACTTTAAACCTTCAGGCACAACTTTTAACTTTACACTTTAAACTTTTAACTAAGTCAAACCCTACACTATCCTACTCAATTTTAGAAAAATCGAACGGGGCCTTAATTTTATACCACCGTAAAACCCAACATACAATAGATCAATCAGTCTAAAAAGCTCACAGACTACGGTCCACAGTCTACTGCTAGTCATGGATTGGCTGTAGTCCGTAGACGGTAGACAATATGCTCGCTTTGCAATCATGGCAAAAAGAACTATAATTAAGAAATATTGTCACACTGTTATATTGATATATTGTTCATCTCAACAATAAAACAATTTAGCAATAAAACAATACAAATTCCATGAATCGTATCCTAATTTCAGCCACCCTGGTTCTTGCTTTAATAATCGCCGCAACCGTTGCTGCCATTCTCTACGCTAACGGCTACAGACTATCTTTTGGCGGCGGGACAGGCACAATCAAATTCATTGAAGGCACAGGGCTCCTTGTTGCAACCTCTCGCCCTGACGGCGCCAAAGTACTCATTAACAACCATTTGACAACTGCAACCAACAATACAATCAACCTCGCTCCGGGGGATTACAATGTGAAAATTGAAAAAGACGGCTATGTTACATGGCAAAAAAAGATCATAATCAAAAAAAGCTTCGTTTCTGAAGCAAACGCGCTTCTTCTTCCTACCACTCCAAAACTCGAGGCCGTCACAACCATTGGAATTTCAAATATTCTTATGGATGCAAGCCAAACCCTTCTTGCTTTTACAGTCGCGTCAAATTCCGCAACCAAAAATGGAATTTACTCGCTTGATATGAGTGCACGCTCGCTTATTTTCCTTGGAGAAAGTGGAACTCAGCTCGTGAATGATATTACTGATAATTTTTCGGCCGGAAAGCTGACTTTTTCACCCAATAGCAAACAGCTTTTGGCCGCGCTCCCAAGTGGAACTTCTTATCTTCTTGACGCACGCAGCTCAAATCAAACCCCACAAGACATCACCAATTCTCTTCTTGTTGCACGCCAAGATTGGGCCCAGCAACAGACCGAGCGAGATAAAAAGATTATGAATTCACTTCCCTCAAAGTTAGCCCCAATAGCCTCTCTATACTTTGCAAATATGGCGCCATCTCCTAATGCAGACAAAATTCTCTATAACGCAAGCTCGTCCGCCGAACTCTTGCGCGTTACCGAAGCATCAACTCCGTCAGTTAATTCAACTGCGGATCAAAGATCTATAAAAAAAGGCTATACCTACGTTTATGATATAAAAGAGGACAAGAATTACGAAATAGGCGACGGATCGAACAAATATTTCTGGCACGCTGACGACCGCCACCTTGTGTACGCTCAAACAGGCCATGTAAATGTGGTTGAATTTGACGGAGGCAACTTAACGACGGTTTATGACGGGCCCTTTGTAGACTCTCTTGTCTTCCCCTGGCCGGACGGCTCGGGCATTGCGATTCTATCGCGCCTCTCCCAGAGCGTCCCCTATAATTTATATCGAATCGGCCTGCAGTAAAACAAAGATGCCCCCGACCTTATTGGTCTTAGGGCATCCTTGAAATTTCAGAATCCTTGCGAGACTATCCGAGAGCGCTGACCCGAACCTGGGATTGGCATTGTCAATCCAGTTGTGGTTCAACTTCCGCCTACCGTTGAACAAGTTCAAATACGGTGCGCTGTCACGCTCAACATTAGTTGTTTTTCTCCGTCAACAAAAACTCACTGTACCTCGATTACTCTCAGTACTGTATTTTATACATCCCCCGAGGCGCGAGGCGCAGAGGGAACAAAGAGAAAAACACGGAGTATCCCAAAGAAACATCGCACGCTTCCTGAAGCTCGTCGCCGCAGAAACACTGGCGATTTATGGTTTTGGAAGATTTCGGCGACTCCGATCCGTAAACCGGAATTCATTAGCCTACTCTCAAAATTAATTTAACAAAATTGAGGACCAAGTTTCAAGAAGCAAAAAAAATCAAAGAAACCAAGAACAAAAAATTAATCTCTCCCCGAGAGCGCTGACCCGAACCTGGGATGGGCATCGTCAATCCAGTCGTGGCTCAACTCCCGCCTACCGCCGAACAAGTGCAAATACGGTGCGCCGTCACGCTCAACAACTGTACCTGGAAGGTCTATGGAATGGTGCTCCAAAATTCTTGGATGTGCCACATAAAAACCGCTTCCGTCAGACTCTGTTGAGCCCCGCGCATCAACTCTCAAATTTAACCTTATGTCTTCAACTTTTCGCTTTAAGTTTTTTGCACCGTCATCCATCCAGGCAAGATAAAAACTGTGTGGAGTTATGTAACCTTTTGGGTCTTCCGGCCAATCTTGAACATTCAAGCCCGCAAGCCAATATTTGACTCCTGCGGCTTCATAAACATCTTTTGCTGGAACTTGTCCCAGGGCGGCAATTGGAAGAGTAAATCTGCCTGTAAAATTTTCAGGCTGGGGTCGCGCAAGTGCAACTAAGCTATCCTTAAACTTTCCGCGTGTCATTCTAATTTCTGGATGTTTATTTAGTCCAAATTTAATATATTTGTCTGCCTGCCTTGCTAATTCTGATTTAACCTCGGCCTCACTTGTCGGGAATTTATCAAAATCAAGATAATCAAACTGAATCTCCTGCTCAAGCTCTCCAAAATGTCTTACCAAAAACTCGTAATGCGGATCCTTGGGAGATATTCCCGAAAGGGTTTCGCGGTACATTCTTTCTATACTTGCTGCCATATTGGGAAGAATTCTATACCGCTCATGCCCATTTGTCAAATTCTATCGCACTGGCTTGCAATAGATTTTTTGCAGTTTTTGACAATCGATTATTTAATTGTTAAATTAAATTGTGAAGGTAGTTTTCACAAGGCCATATCTAAAAGCATTTTCCGGTTTATTTCTTAATCTATCTGCGGCCTACTTTGGAGTAGCTTTTATTACCCCGCATTTCTTGACTATTAATACGCCTTATTCCTTAGGAATATTGACATGGAATATAGTTTTCGGTATAGTATTTTTGTACGCTTCGATTAGAATTAATTATATTTTAGAACAATGAACGATTTTTTAGGCATCTCGACAAGTTTTCAAATAGGAGGAGCTCTCCTTTTAATTATTTTTCTTTTAATGTATATCGCGTTTGGAAAAAATACCCTGAAAAGGGGCAAAGCAAAATAATCGGCCTCCAGTGAACAAAAGATAATAGATATCTATTTACTATTTCCTACCGATTAATTGGCTATCGTTGCTCGGGGCGGAGTTTGGGGTTGAACTTCCGGTTCGGATGGTTGCTGTGGGGCCTCCTCCATAACAATTGGCAGTGTAAAGTGTGCAACCGTTCCTTTTCCTTCTTCTGATTCGAGCCAAATTTTTCCTCCGTGTGCAGTAATAATTTCTTTTGAAATATACAGCCCCAGTCCGCTGCTTGGACCGTGCCCTTCAGCGTGGTTAATTTGCCCAAATTTCGTGAAAAGAAGAGGTTTTTTACTATCCGCTATACCAATCCCATTATCAGTCACGACAACTTGAATCTCAGAGGTCGTGGGCTCAATTTTAACATCAATCCTGCCTCCCTCATTTGTAAATTTAATGCTGTTTGAAATTAGATTGTTTACAACCTGTCCGACTCTCGCCTGATCAAAGAAAAATTCAGGAACTTGAGCGTTCTTGTCAAAATTAATTGTGATATTTTTTTCTTTTGCAGGATAGCTAAATATCTCCAAATGATCCTCGATTACTTTTATAAGACCTGCTTTTGTTTTTGCCAATTCGAATCGACCCGCGTCAATTTTGGCAATATCCAAGAAGTCCGCAACAGTTGAAAGCATGTCATTTGCCGACTCAAGGATTATTCTTGGCATTTTATCGCGCTCTGGCGGACGAAGCATGTTTGAGAGAATAAGCGCCGCACCGCCGCGGATGGCAGTGAGCGGCGCACGAAGCTCATGAACCATCATATCAGTATAGTCTTCCCTGTCTTTTTCTAGTTTACGCTCAGAATCAACGGTTTGCGCAAGCACTCGATCTTTAGCTCTTTCTTTCTCATATTTGTACGAAAAGTAAACGGCGACAAGCGCAATAACGATATCTATAAGAATAAAACTCCAAAGCATCATAGATATAGTATTAAGTATTTTGTATCAAGTATCAAGTATGAATTGTTTCAGCGTAGTTCTGCGCTTTTCCTACTCTCCGATGATTTCTTTAATTTTCGCCGGTAGATCTGTTGGGTCGGACTGAGCGCTGAACGAAGGAGACCGGCTGCAAAGCGCTAGCTTTGACAGCGGTGGGAGCCGAAACCTATTCCCCAATTATACCTTTAATCTTGGCAGGCAGATCCGTAGGAGATACCTGGTATTTTAAAATGTAGTCGGCGGCTCCTGAGTCAAGAGCGTCTTTAATGAGATCATTGCTTCCGAAGTTTGTCAGCATGGCAATTGGGACCGTTTTTACTTGATCGTCACTTTTTAATACCTTCAAAACGTCGTTTCCCGACATGTCCGGCATCATCTCGTCAAGAAGAATAAGGTCAAATTTTTGTTCTTTTGCGGCGGCAATTCCGGATGTGCCGTCATTTACAACCCGCACTTGATACCCGGCAGCAGTTAGTGCCGATTGGAAAATGATCGCAAGCTGTTTATCGTCATCAACAAGTAAAATACTTTTCATTACTCTCCCAACAATTTCTTTATCTTTTCCCCAAGGTCGTTTGGAGTCATTTGATATTTTAAGATGTAGTCTGCAGCACCAGCCGATATGGCATCTTTAACAAGACCTACTTCTCCGTAATTTGTTAATATGACAATGGGGATATTTTTTGTTGCCTCGTCGCCTTTTAAAATCTGGGTGACATCAGTTCCCGACATATCAGGCATCATCTGGTCAAGAATTATTATGTCAAACTTTTGATTTTTTACTTTTTCAAGTGCGGTTTTGCCGTTATCAGCAACAGTTACCTGGTAGCCGAGGGCAGAGAGTGCGGCCTGAAAAACCTCAATCGTCTGCTGTTCATCATCAACAATTAGTACATTTTTCATCTTTCCCTCAGCCTACCACTTCACCACAATGATTTCAAGGGGTAAATTGTTCCGACAATTTACCCCGCAGTCCCGTAGAAGCGCCCCTTCGACGCGAGGATGAAAACCTCGGGAGAAGGTAAGCTCTGTACGGGGCAAGGGGGGAATGCAATCCTAAATTTTGTTCTAACATTCAGCGTTTTGACTTAGAGGAAGGTCTCAGAAAGGCGATATAAATTAAAACCACGGCAATAACATATAAAGTTATCATTATAGAACCCGTATTTAGAAACTGCTCAATATTAAAATTCATATCTTTTAATTCTTTCTAAAAGGAATAAACCTGTTACAAAAGAAAGTATAGCAGGCAAAACATTTATCGTCAACAACTCAAAGTATTTTGCGGGTTCTATTTTCGCAAGTCCCGGCGAAATTAGAACGATAGAAAGCCAGACTGAAGCTAAATTAAAAGCTACGTTCGATAGTCCCTTTATTAAAGTGATACGAGAAACGAACATATTTCTTAGTTTATAGAGACATATGGCCAGCTGTCAATATTTGAACTTTATGCTGTTATAATATACCCATGAGCGAACAAGAGGTTCGAGAATCTACGCCACACCAGTCTGAATTCGACGGAGGGAGTTTTACTATTGATTTTTTGGCTGATACTCCCTCTGGTTTTGAATTTAAGACTAGAAATAGTCTCCGAAGGAGACAAGGAAAATATCCTCCCGGAACCCCGCTTCCCATAAGCGATGAACAGATAGAAAAAGTAAAGGCCGGTATGATAAGAGAAGTTGCTACTGCAAAAAAAAAAGCGGGAATAGCAGGCGCTAAACCCTCAGAAATTACTCCCGAACAGCGCACTTCATACATGGACGCATTTCGAGCTTCTCAAAAAGTCGGCCTCCGGAATGTTGCTGAGCAGGGAAATGTATTAAGTGCCGATACGGTTTTTGTACCTTTCCCTTTTTGGAGAAACATAAACAAACCCGAGGAGTCGGTCGAAAGTTTGGAAATGGCGAATTTCGTTGCAACTGCGTTAATTCTTCGCACTGCTGATAATAAATTAGTCGTCCAACATAGATCTACCGCTAATACTTTATACCGCGATATCCCGGGTGCTAGTGTTGCCGGACAGTTTGATAAACCAAAAGGTACGCCCGTCCGACACGGTACTCTTCCGGAAATTACCACTGACTCTATCAAGGAAAATGTAATAAAAGAAATGGAAGAGGAGATCGGACTTTTACCCCAAGACATTCACGATGTGAGGATAACAGGACTTGCGACTGATAAGGTTGCAATCCACAACGAATTTCTTTTATTTGCGAACGCAAAATTGACCGCTGAAGAAATTGAAAGAAAGGCAGGAGAGAATGCAGCCAGGCAAAATAAGGGTGAATATGATTTTGACGAAAAGTTTTTTGTTATCAAGGGTGATTCTGATTCGATAAGAAAATTATTAACAGAAGTGAAGTGTCCTCTCCCCTCTACTCATACAGCAGCATTTGTCGCGGCTTGGTATTCGCAGCTACTTGGGCAAACGACGCCTGAAGAAGCAAAATTGGAACTGAAAACTCTCGAGGAAGGAATTAAAAGAAATTACCAGGAAATTGATTTAATTGTTCACGCATCGCATCCTGAAATGCGCGGTTTTGACCCTGAAAAAACTCCACAAGACCAAGGATTGCCGGATATTCTTTCTGAACTTAAAAGAACAGGACTTGTGGAAGAAAAGGATCAGGGTAAAGAAGCGGAACAAATGGTTCAAAATGCATGGATGTTTGACGTAGACGGCGTTTTAAACAACCCTGAAAACAAAACAAATATTAAACAGGAGATTGTCGACCAGCTTGCAAAACGTCTTGAAGCTGGTGAACCGGTAGTTTTTGTCACAGGACGGGCGTCAGACTGGTTTGTAAAATGGATTCTCACTCCGCTTGAGCAGCGCATATCCGACAAGAAAATGCTGGCTCACTTTTTCTTATCGGCCGAATTTGGAAACGTCAGCGTTTTCTTTGAAAATGGGGAGCTAAAAAAGCAGGTTGATGGAAAAAACGCCGTCCCTCAAGACATTACAAGTGAGGCAAGACGTGTTACCGAAAGCGAGTTTTCCGGAATAATGTCGGTGAATGACGCGCAAACGTTTTTCAGCACAGAGATAAAGGACGGTGTAGCTTTTGATCGCTTTAAGCCGCGCAAAAACAGGTAGCTGCGAAGTATCAAAAATTACTTAATGAAAAAGCAAATAGTCAAAATCTTGTAGTACACGAAGATCTAATGGGAACAAACATTCTACACGAAGGAATGAGTAAGGCTTCGGGTACTGCTAAGGTTCTAGATTGGTTAAATAAACATGGGATAAAACCCGAATTATTCTCGGTTTTTGGTGACAGCACCTCAGATTTAGACATAGGCAAAGAACTTTTGCGTCAAAATTTAAACTTTCGGTTTGTGTTTGTTGGAGAAAAAGTGCCCGATAACGTTCCGTTTGAAGTTATTCAGCCAAGCGAGAAGTTCGATAAGGGAACTTTAGAATATTTAAATTCCCTGAAATAAATTCAATTCACCACTTTCGTATTCTTTCCATCTGTTACAACTTCTATTGAACCCACCTCGTCTGTCCTTTTGTACGGAATTCGATACTTCTTGAGAAGCGCGATGACGCTTGGGTGCGGGTGGTGGTACTTGTTGTTTTTACCGGCCGAAATCGGCACAAAATAGGCGCGGATTTTATTAAATGTGGCATCGTCGACGCCCGTTTTGGAACCGTGGTGCGGAATTTTAAAAACGGCAAATGTTGAGGGGAAATCCAAAGTGTCCAAGATTTGATACGGAATATCACCCGTTAAAAGCGCGCGGAAATCGCCGTATGATAGTATTTGAACGAGAGAATGTTCGTTTGTATCAGAAGATTCGAAACCGGGGTTTGGCCATTTTGTTTCAATAGAAACCCCATCTGTCAAACTGAATTTGTCGCCAGTTACAATATTTTTAAACGGGATCCTTTTCTCTGCAATCAAGCTATTTAATTTCCTAAAAACATTAGTATCCTTTGTCGCTTCAGATGTATCAAAAGATTTCACAGTGTAACTTTGTATAACATCAACCAGCCCTCCAATGTGATCTGCATCAGGATGTGTCGCAAACATTAATTCAATGTCGTGATCCCAAAAAGGCAAATATCGGGCAAGGCAGGCAACCATTTTCCCATTTTGCGGCCCTCCGTCCACAACAATGTCAGCACCCGTCGGTGTGCGAATCAAAATCCCATCCCCCTGCCCCACGTCGCAAAAAATAATATGAAGAGTTTTGTCTGAAAATTGGCTCGATTGGTAGAAAAAAAGGCCAAGCAGCCCAAGTGCGGAAGCGGCGATAATTAAAATGTATTTCATTATTTCTTTCGCAAAGTCAGAATGATCCCCGAAATTATCAAATAATACCCTATCACAACGGCCCATGGGACTGTTTGAACTTTTAACGGAACAGAAATCCTTGCAAAATAATCAACAATTGCCCAAAAATATGAAAGAAGCGGCAGGGAAAGATAGACAAAAGGAGCGGCTAGAATCGGCGTTATGAAAGTCAAAATTGCAGCGATCATTCCAAGAATCATGAGCGGCGGTACGGTCCATAGAACAAGGAAGTTGACGAGAATCGAGATTGGCGAGTAAGTGCCAAAGAAAAATAGGAGGATTGGCGTTGTCGCGATTTGCGCCGCAGTAGTGGTCCTGAAATCATCGAAAATCGAGCTCGCAAACAGACCGCGCTTGAATATCGGGTCAAACAAGATTATACCCAACGTCGCGGCAAAGGATAAAATAAAAGAAACTGAAACAAGAACCGCCGGATCCCAAAATACCATCCCAAACGCTGCAAAAAATAAGGCCAAAATTGCCGTATTTTGGCGCCCCGTGACGCCGGCTCCTAACGCGAAAAACGCCATAATGGCCGCTCTGATAATTGACGGCTGAAAATCGGCAAGCGCTGTGTAGAAAAGGATTGACAGGGCGGTTAAAATTAAGGCATACTGGCGCCTGAGAAATAACAATAAAAATGCCAGCAGAAAGCTAGTCAACATGCTGACGTTCATGCCGGAAGCAGCGACTACGTGGAGCACACCGGTTGCAATAAATTTTTGATTCGAACTATAATCCAAGCTTTTATCTCCGAAAACAACTCCCATCAAAAGGGCCCCGTCTTTCGGGCTTAAATTTTGAGAATACGAACTCTTAATATGGTCTTTAATCTGAGTAAATATTGTCGTTTCACGGATTGGATTTTTGGCAATGACAGCATCATTTGAGTTCAAATGATAGAACAAAAGACGAACAGAAAGCAAAAAGATGATAATAAGTATAAATCGAATCATGTCATTGCCATTCCTGCGAAAGCAGGAATCCAGACTACAATAATGAATTATATAAATCTTCCCAGTTTGGATTTCTTTTTTCTATTAATTCGAGCTTCCAAGCTCTTTTCCATTTTTTGATTTGTTTTTCCCTCTTAAGAGCTTCACTAACACTAGCTATGAGTTCGTAGTACACAAGAAGATGTATCCTATATCTAGCTGTAAAGCTGTTTGTTTTCTTGACTCGATGTTGCTTGGTTCGGAGTAACAAATTAGATGTTGTTCCAACATATAAAGTCCCATTTCTTTTGCTTGCTAGTATGTATAAGTAATGCACTATTTTATTCTGGTTCCCTGGTCAAGCCAGGGACTCAAATTACAATGTAATTTGATCTTTTATCTTATCAAACGTTGCCTTTCCCACGGCTTTCTTGCTGACTAATTCTTCGAGCGTGCCGTACGGCCGCGTGTTGATAATTTTCTGTGCAGTCACCGGTCCAATCGCCGGAAGGCTCTCAAGCTCCGATTGAGAACCTGAATTTACCGAAACCAACCCCGTGATACTCGCTTGCCCTGAACTTGTCGAACGGGTGATACCCGTGGTGCCCGTATTTGCTACCTCCCCTACTCCAGGCACGTATACTTTCTGTCCGTCAATAAGTTTTGCAGCCAAGTTAATCGCGTTCCTATTTGCGGAAGAACTCAAACCCCCTGCCGCAATTAAAGCATCCTGAACTCTGCTGTCTGCATTCAAACTGTAAACTCCCGGCCGCAGGACCTGCCCCTCAACATCAACTTTTATGCTAGTCGAACTCTCAATCGAAGCACCTGCAACCGCACTGCTTTTCTCAAATTTTACGCTCGCAGTTTTCGCACCCATTATCTGTATCAAACCAATACCTAAGAATGTCAGCCCACCCGCAAATAAGGCCAGAACAATAATATTTTTCTTCCCAAATTCGATTAGCTTGTCCTGGAAAGAGATATCCGAACCATCTTCCATAAAATTAGTATTAAGTATTTCGTATTAAGTATCAAGTATCAAATACACCACTAAAAGTTGCGATAGCGTAACTTAGTGTTATTAAAACTAAATTAAAACATGAATTATGCCTGCCCGCCCCTGCCTGCCGGCAGGCAGGTCTGGCCCAAATCAAGGAGCAATTCAGTGGTATAATACAGGGCATAAAATAAGACGGCTTTGAACTAACGCATGTTCGAAGGATTTGTCTTGTTTGTCAAAAAATATTTTTTTGCACTTTAACAAATTTACCCCGTATTTTCGCCCCCCAGGAGCGCGAGGCTGTAATCCTCCGGCCTGAGGTAAGAATAATATGGGGTCGCTATTCTACTTGTAGGTAGCTTTCTTGGCATATTCGATTATTCGAACTGGCCCGGACAGCTACCTGCAAAAAAAACAAACCCGAAAGGAGATCGTACGGTAATGAAAATGGAGATAGCACAGGTAGGTTTTTCGTTTTTGGTTCTGGCAGCTTTCTCTGTCTTGGCTGTTGCTCTTGAAAGCAACGCCTTGGCAGTGCTAGCGCTCTTTTTGACTGCTCTCAGCCATATCTTATTCCCCCCCGCTCTCAGGTTGATATTCGAGAAACTTCTCGACGACGTCAACCTGGACCTTTAGCCTGCTTACCAAGCAGAGAAACGGAGGAAACGATGGAAGAGGAAACAGCGCCCGAGCCTTACGCAACGGTACTTCGTGAGTGTCTTGAAACATTTAAACTGGTGAAATCAGGCGCCGAAGAGTCGATGGATCCAGAGTTCAAGAGGTTCGAGGACATCCTAACATGGGATGCGGCAATACTCTGCCGGCGCCACCTCGGCTTACCCGAGACCATCACAACCTGAACGCCATCCCGACCGTAATCGGGATTAGACCGTCACCTGACGGAATTCTCCCAAGGAGGGAAAAAGATGGGTTTAGCTTTGTTTTTGATCGTTTTTCCGGCAGCGGCATTGATCCTGATGAAGTCCCCTCAGTATAAGAGGAACTCGACATACAGGTTCGTACAGGCCACCTGTGGAGTAATGATGAGCTTTGGCCTAACGGTAGGAGCTCTATCGCTTACAGGTATGGCCTGAGGAGCGCCCAAATGCCGCTGAAAGTTGAATAGCGATGAGTCCGAAAGGACACGCACGAAAGTGCAAGGAAATTACGCCAAGGGGTCCACCCATGGTAAACGAAACAGTGGTATGCGAATGCGCATGCGTACCACGACGTTTCGTGAACCCCGGACCCTTTGGCTTTTTCTTTTTAAGAAGCAAGTTTTGCTCTAAGATATCCTTCTAAAGCGTTTGCGTCCTCATCCCTAACAAACAATCCTGTACCACTACGTTTTTTATCTTTATAACGTATATGAAAAACAGCCGGACAGTCAGACCCCAAATATTTTCTTGCCTGTTGAATCGAAATAAGAATTCCTCTTTCTTTCAAGAATTTTCCCATACGTATATACGCATCATCCCACATAATATTTGTCGTCGGAATTTTATCAGGCACTTTCCCAAATACCCTGACAGGATTTGTTCTGAATGCATCAAATGACGGATGGGCAAATGTTTCTTTTGTCTCTTCATGGTTATTGAGCACAAAAAAGTAGCTCTTTTTTTCCTGTTTTCCGCTTTTATCTGTAAAAGAGGATTCTACACGTATAACAGGAATCTCTAGTTCTTTTAATAGCCGGTATGCTACAGATTGTCTTTTATGAATAAATACTCTCTCATTCCGGGCTGCTTTTGTCATCGGGACAAGGACGCCGGCTTTTTTCAAACCATAGCAAATCTTACGTCTGTTATGCTTCTCTATATCATCGAATATGCCAATAATTTGCCTGTCGTCAAGTAATCCGTCCGCAAGAAAATGCAGATTTTCCTGATATTCTTTCCCTTGCGCCTCATTGAGATAGGGAACAGCTGGAATTGCTATCCCCTTCGATCTATATCTTCTAAGAACAACAGTTGAAACTTTCATCTCATCCTGTATATATGCAAGGGTTTTCCCCGCCAATGCGGCTTCTTGCACCTGCCGCATTTTCCCACCGCGCGCTTCCGAGTTTCGCATACCTTTATGAAGAGTATATGGTTTTTTCGTAGCAAGAATTTCCCGAGGAAAATGTTCTTTTAGGACGGCGGGCGCTGCGTTATATGATTGGTTAACTAATTTTTCTTCGATCACGCGGCCCCCTGCTCCTGTGATTCCATGATGTTTTCCAGTCTCCGCAAGGACCGCATCAGTCCCTAAATGCCTACCCAGGATTTTCCAATCGCGTACCTCTCGTTCACTCTGAATACGAAACGGTTTTGGTGGATTATTATTGTCAATTGGGAAAGAGAGCGCCCCAAAAAAGACTTGGGTGTTTTCAAGAGATGGGGCGAGTGTTACAGGCGCTGGAACTCCTTCGGCCAAGAGTATTTCGCTCTCTGGCTTAGGATCTTTTTTCGACCCAGGCTCTTTTCTTATCACGTGTTGACATAGAGAGTTAATGGGTTTTGGTCCCTGTACATTCTTGAATTCATTACCATCTTCAACCGCGAATGCAATTGTATTTTGAAGTCTTTCGAGACGATATCCAATCTGTCCTCCCTGCCTGCCTGTTACGAACCTCTTTTTTTCAATTTCCATCCCGCATTCCCTAAAAAAAGAAGCGACTCTTTCTATATTATAATAGGCACGAGAATAAGCTTTATGTGAATTTTCCCTTTCGTCTATCTGGACGGCTACAAGTTCTGACATAGGGACAAATTCGTAGTTTCTTGAAGCACATAGAAGCGTATAACCAATAAGAGCAGCTGAGCCAGTAAGAATCAGTTCATCTTTTTTCAATACCGCGATCGGCTTATCAAATTTACGCGGATCCTGCTCGGAAGACATAGTGGGAGAATTATACACTGCCTGCGAGGCCAGATCAATATTATAAGCTAAACTCAATATTTCAGACTACAAAGTTGATGATTTTACCCGGCACATAGACGACTTTTCTTATCTCTTTCTTATCAAGATGTGCCCGTACCGCTTCTTTGGCTTAAAGGTCTTGTTTGGCTTGTGGGTTTTTGGAATCATGAGGGTCTGGACTGTCCGGTACGGAAAGATAGATTCGACCTCCCCTTCGTTCTTTTCCGATAACTCTACCTGAATTGATCAGTGGATTGAGCAGTGTTCGAACTCTTGTCGATGATACTCCTAGTGCTATTGCTATTCCAGCTGAGGTAAGATTGCCCTGGTTTGATTCAATAATTTTCAATATGTCAAGAGTTTTGGCATGAAAATCTTTGTTTACAAAAGGGGATGTTTCTCTAAAAATTTGGCCTATTTGTCTCAGTAAATCGTTGTAAGACTCCGGATTAATTAAAAGATCTCTTCGGATATTATTAATTTCAGGAACAGAGCTTGAGTCTTCTACCCAAGAAAGAAGCGGCAGTACTGCTCTTGTCATAAAAGCTATACCGAGATCTTTTAGACTGATTTCGGATCTCTCATCATTGCTAAATTCACCTCTTTCAAGAAGTCCTTGCCTAACCCAAAAAGAGAGAACCTTGTTGACGTAAAAGTAATCCATTGCCGTTTTTCCTGCTTCAAGTTTATTATCCTTACTCCAATTGATGAGATTTTGAGTAGTAATTTCTTCACCATCAATAGTAAGACTGACAATTCCAAGTTCTATATCCTTGCTAACCCTGGTTTGTTTATTGCCTCTTGAATCAATATAGACAGGCCATTCTGAAAGAGTCTGTCCCTGAGGTGTTAAATTAAAGAAAACAAATGAATCAATAGAGTCTGCGCTTTTAAAATTAAGCAATTCTTGACTCTTTAGGTTTTCAAGGTGGTTTAGTATGTTTGAATGGTTAAGCTCTCTACGTCTCATCATCTCTACCTCACTGGTCTTCCCAAGCTTATAGACATCAAGAAGAATCATGACTCGTGCATAAGGAGAAGAATCTACAATATTTCCGTCCAGATCCTTTTTAACTTGGGACATGCTTGTCAATGTTTTTGCAGGGTTAATTTCAAGCTTAAGAAGGTTTTGCCAGAAGAAGATAGCGGCAGGAAGAAGGGCTTTACCAAATGGTGTTCTTCTCCATTCGTTATCATCAAGGTCTGATCTGGCTGCAGCGCCTACAGTGCTAATTGTTTTAACAAGATGACCATGAGTGGTGGTAGTGTTAGATAACCTAGATCCATAGATAAATGAGGCTCTCCTGTTAACTTCACCGTAGCTTCTCCACGCGTGGTCTTCGAGTGAGAAAAGCTCAAGAACCATAGCCCCGTTTTTGACTATATTTAAAGCGGCGCTGAATCTTCCTTCACGCGTGTCAAGGTGTTTTTCATGATCAGGATCACTCTCAAGTATTTGAGACCAGGTTAAACTTACATTGTCCTTGTCAACAACGGGTAAAGCTTCACGACCAAATCCTCCTGTTTCGCTTGCGCCAACCCCTCCTTGTTCAACCATGAGACAAGTATAGCAAAAAAGAGGCTAGATAACAACTATAGGACTTTTTCTAGACTACAAAGTTTATGATCTTACCTTGGACGTAGACGACTTTTCTGACTTCTTTCCCTTCGAGGTGATTTCGAACGGCTTCTTTTGCCTTCTCTTCTATCCAACTTCTCACTTCCGACTTCTCACTTCCAACCACAATTTCCCCTCTTCTCTTCCCGTTAATCTGGATTGGAATTAAAACCTGATCTTGAACTAAATACTTTTCCTCGAACGTAGGCCACGGCTGAAAATGAACGCTTACAGCTTTCTGACTACCGACTACAGCTTTTTTTGCTGTAGACTGTAGACCGTAGACTGTTTGCATCTTTTCCCATATCTCCTCCGTCACATGCGGCGCGAATGGAGCAAATAGCTTCAGATACGAAACTGCAGTTTCGCCCGACCATGAGTTCGATTCTTCACTAATAAAGTTATAAAACTCCATTAGCTTCGCGATCGCCGTATTGTATGAGAAATCTTCAATGTCGCGCGTTACTTCTTTCACTGTTTTATTGATCATGCGAAGTGTTTCCGGGCTAACTTGTTCAAATTTCTTATTTTCGAACAAATTCCAGATTCTTCTGACAAATCGGAACATCCCCTCAATTCCCGTATCGCGGAAATCTCCTCCATCACTGAATTGACCAAGAAACATAAGATATAGACGAACCGTATCAGCCCCAAACTTTTCAATATACTTGTCAGGTATTACAACATTACCCCGGCTTTTACTCATTTTTGCGCCATCCTTAACTATCAATCCATGGGCAAAAAACTTTGGAAATGGCTCTTGGAATGGAAGCGCGAGGCTGGAATTCAAATCGTGCAGTACCATTGCGACAAATCGTACATACAAAAGGTGTAGCACCGAATGCTCTGCTCCGCCAATATAAATCTTCGCCGGACACCATTTTTTTACGATTTCTATGTCATAAGGCATCAAATCCGATCGAAATTCCGTACTTTTTTCGTATTTTTTTCCTTCGCCCGCCGAAGCCTTGGCGAAGGCGGGGTCTTTTTGGATGCTAAGATATCGGAGGTAATACCAGGAACTGTCAAGAAAAGTATCTGAAACATCCGTTTCCCGTTTTGCCTCCGAACCGCAACTGGGACACTTTGTTTCGTAAAATTCGGGGTGATTTGCAAGCGGTGATGTCCCTTCGCCTTGTGGACGCCAGTCCTCAACATCGGGAAGCAATACCGGCAATTGATCTTCCGGAACACTATGCCATCCCGGCATATCTTCGCGTTCGCCTTTACCTTTTTCTGCGCAGTTCGAACAGTAAATCATGGGAATCGGCGGCCCCCAATAGCGCTGCCGCGAAATCAACCAATCCCGGAGATGGTAATTCGCCTCTCGCTTTCCATAACCCTTCCCTTCCATGTAGTCCATTATTTTTTCTGTTGCCTCATGGACATCCATCCCGTTCAAAAAGTCAGAATTTACCATTTTTCCTTCTTCTTCCTGGACTTGTTCGACTGTTTTAATTGGCGAACTATCTCCATCCTTACCGACTACCACCCTAATTACTTCCAAACCAAACTCTTGAGCAAACTCGAAGTCTCGTCTGTCATGACCGGGAACTCCAACTACTGCCCCTGTCCCAAATTCCATCAAGACAAAATCCGAGACCCAAATTGGCATTTTATATCCCGTCAAATCGTTTATTGCGTAGGCACCGGTGAAAAATCCAGTCTTCTCTCTGCCCTCTTCCTTTCTTTCCTGATCTGTGCTCTTTTTGAAGACGTTAATATATCTTTCTACATCTTTCTTATTCTCACCTGCTGCTAATTTAAGTGCTAATGGGTTCTCGGGGGCAAGTGCAATAAAAGTTGCTCCAAAGTTTGTGTCGGGCCGGGTTGTAAAAACTTCGATAATTTCTTCGTGTCCTTCTACTTTGTATTTAATGTTGATTCCGACTTTTTTTCCGATCCAGTTTCGTTGGGCAATTTTTATCTTCTCCGGCCAATCAATCTGGCTCAAACCATTAAGTAATGCATCAGCGTATTCTGTGATTTTGAAAAACCACTGCTCCAAATCCTTTTTTTCGACAATTGAACCGTCACGCTCGCATCGCCCATCAATTACCTGTTCATCCGCCAAAACCGTTTTGTCAGATGGACACCAATTAACCTGGGCTTTCTTTCTATATGCCAAGCCTTTTTTGAACATTTGTACAAACAACCACTGTGTCCATCTATAATAATCCGGATCATAGGTCTCAAGAATCCTGGTCCAATCGTATGCATTTCCGGTCGCGCGGAGCTGGCGGTAAAAGTTTTTTTCCGAAACTTTTGCCTGCTCTACCGGGTGTTTTCCGACTTTCAAAGCGTAATTTTCAGAGTGAATCCCAAATCCATCAAGGCCAATTGGTTCAAAAACATCCTTACCCTTCATTCGCATAAACCTTCCATGGACATCAGCGCCCGTAAAAGCATACATATTGCCAACATGAAGCCCTTCAGCGGAAGGATACGGAAACATCATCAGCGTGTAATAAGGGTTTTTGGCATTTTTCAAGTCAGGGCTAAAGGTCTTATTTTCCTCCCATATAGCTTGCCATTTTTGTTCAATCGAACTTGGATCGTACCCCTGTTTGTCTGAATTCATAACCATAATTATACCCAAACTAGTCCTTAGTAGCCAGTCCCTATTCACTATTATCTAATCAATATTCCCTGCCTCAAGTGGTATAATCCAACGTGTAAAGGATTTCAATCCTAGATTCACGATAAGGATATCGTGCTGACGGGATTGTTGCTCATTGACAACCACGGACAAAATTTCAGCCAAAAGGAGGGCCGATGTACGCGATTGCCGGACTTCTCTGGACGATACTGGGCATTGCCCTTCTGATTCTAAACGGATCAGCCTGGGGCTTGTTCTTCTTGATCGGCGGATGCGCCATATTCACGGTCTGGATCTTTCACGATCCTTGATCCGAAAGGAGCCTTTGGTATGACGAAGCGCGCGCACTCACGGCTTGACACGCTTCTCTGGGCGATAGCTATCTTGACGCTTACTGCAATCTTTGCAGGCGCCGAGATTTCATCCCGCAAGATTCCGCACGGACTCCTGCAGAATACGCAGTCCGCTACGTCAATCGGTTTCCTTTTCTGGAAATCCATGCACGTAGCAGGATTTGCCGCGCTCGCGTTCTTTTTGACGCTTGCACTATGCAGGAAGCACAGCCGAGTCTTTGCCGATCAGGCAACATATCTTGAGGTCATACTGATCGCGCTTTGCGTATCTCTTCTTAAGGAGGGAGCTCAACATTTCGCGAATGGAAGAGTTCCGAGATCTGGCGATATCGTCTTTGACCTCGTCGGAATCTGGCTCGGAATGGAGGCAGTCTGGCTTATCCAAGTCTTTTTGACTCGGAGACAAGAGCAAGAGCTCGCAACCTGAATAGCGTCGGCAAGCCGAATCTGAACGAACCCGATTTCACTCCCGAAAGGAGATGTTATGACAGGAATAGTATGTGTGTTCTCAGGAGCAGTAATGACTCTTGTAGGATACCATAAAGCGGAAGAACACTGGTTCTATCCGCCGTCAACCCGTCAGGCGCAATGGAAAAACCTCTTCCGCACGATAATGTGGGGAGGCATCTTCACGCTTCTTTATGGAGCACACGCTCTTCTTACCTGAACGGACCGAGTTCATTCGCGCCATGCGAAGAAAGGAGAATCATGCTCGGGTATGTTCTTGCAGGAACGGGGTTTGCCACGCTTTACGCGTCGGCAATCATCGATACTCGAATACTCAAGCGTCTGCCTTTCGGTTCAAAACCGAGAAAAGCAGCCGGATACGGCGTTCTCGCGGGCCTTGGAATGATGATTGGGGCAATACCCTGTCTCGTTCTAACAACCTGAACGATCCGAGT
>JBGOVI010000069.1:0-3826 GCA_041478035.1 Patescibacteria group bacterium | reverse complement strand
TAATCCTGCGACAATTGCTTTTTGGGCTTTTTTAATTGGAAGCGTAACTTTCTTGCCTTTTTTCTTTAATGAAATATCTGCACAAAACTTTCACCTGAATTTAACTTTGAGAAGCGAAACCGGAATAATTTTTGGAACTTTTTTATCATCAGCTCTTTCTTACTATCTTTTCTTCCACGCATTAAAATATTTAAAAGCTTCTGAATCAAGCGTCTTTACTTATATCGACCCTATTGTTACGGTTTTAATTGCGGTTCCGCTTTTGGGCGAAATTCCCGGACCTTTTTATATTATTGGTTCAATCCTGGTCTTTTTAGGGATTTATATTGCCGAAGGAAGACTTCACTACCACCCTATTCATCTGTTAAGGAAAAGCAAATAAGTGGCTAATAGACTACAGTCTACAGCAGAAAATTAGCGGTAGTCTGTAGTCAGTAGGCGGTTTGCTCTCGTGTTGCATATTAAGCTCAAATCCGATATAATTAATCCCGTATGAAGGCTAGTATTCATCCACAATATTTTGATGATGCACAAGTTACTTGCTCTTGCGGCAACAAGTTTACCGTGGGTTCAACCAAACAAACCATTCACGTTGAGCTTTGCGACAATTGCCACCCGTTTTATACCGGCAAGCCACGATTTATTGATACAGCTTCAAGAATAGAGCGCTTCCAGGCCAAACAAGTAGCTGCAAGCCAATCTTCTTACACAAAGAAGAAAAAGGAAGAAAAAAAGCAAGAGGAGCAAGGGCCCCAGACACTTCGAGACATGCTACAGGCCTTAAAACATTAATGTTTTAAGGAATTTCCAATTTCAAATTACCAATTTCCAATTTTAGAACATGGAAGAAAACTATCTTCAAGACCAAATTAAGATAATAGACGAACAGATTCGTGAAACAGAACTGTTATTAAATGATTCTGAGTTCGCGGCTATGGCAAAGAGCGAGATTGGGGATTTAAAAAAACAAAAAAGCGAACTTGAGGCCGCTGCATCCGGAAATTACGAAGTGCGAACTGCGACCCATTCGACAAGCTCAGGGCAAGCAGGCAACTCCCGCCCTGATACTCTATCCCATCGAAACGTTATTCTAGAAGTAAAAGGTGCAGCCGGCGGAGACGAAGCAAAAATTTGGGCCGCGGAGTTACTGCGAATGTATCAAAGATATGCTGAAATAAAAAAGCTTAGGACCGAACAGCTAGATGAAACCGCAATAAAAATCATAAGCCCTCCGCCAGCTGGCGGAGCTTTTGGACTATTCAAGTATGAAGCAGGCGTTCATCGTGTACAAAGAGTTCCAGAGACAGAAAAGCGCGGCCGCGTCCATACGTCAACCGCGGTTGTTTCGGCACTACCGGAACTCGAAGATATTGACTTACACATTAATGCTGATGATATTGAGTTTGAAGCATATCGCGCGGGCGGACACGGAGGACAAAACGTTAATAAAGTATCAACTGCCGTTCGCTTGAAACACAAGCCCACGGGAATAGTGGTTACTGCTCAAACCGAACGCCAACAACATCAAAACCGTGAGAATGCTATGAAAATCCTCCGTGCAAAGCTTTGGGAGCGAGAAGTTGAAAAACAAAATAAAATGATAAGCGAACTCAAACTTACACAGGTTGGAAAAGGCATGCGCGCTGAAAAGATTAGAACGTACAACTTCCCCCAAGACCGTTTGACGGATCATAGAATCGGCCGCTCATATCATAACCTCCCCGCTATCATGGATGGGAATATCGAAAAAATCCTAGTAGACCTCAGAGAAGCGGAAAAAGGAGAAGAATAATTTAAAGATTCTGCAAAACCTCAACGACTTCTGAAAGCGTGAGCTTGGTGCCTTTCATTGAGGGGTTTTTGGAACTACCGTTCAATAACATTCGTTTTGAAATGTGGAGAAACCAGCTTGCATCCGGATCCATCTTCGTGAGTTTTTCATAAACCGGAGTTAGATCAATGTCGACATCCTCGAAAATTTCGTTATTCGTTATTCGTTCATCGTTATTCGCTATTCGCTTTTTCGGGCGGGCTTTAATCCTTACATTTCCGCTTTCTGGATCTTTGCGAACCGTCAGTACATACCCCATTGTCTGTCCGAGTTTCATCACTGTATCGTTCAAAGTTTCAATTGCTAAAGATTTCCCCCACTTTGTATCAAAACGAATCCCCTTCTCGGCTATTTCGTGCTCTGCCCAAACAAGATTCTCAAAATAATGATACGCAGCATCCAGTGCATCCATTCCAAAGTTAAAACAAGAAGTATCGTCTTTCGGATAAAGAAGTTTTATTCCGTGAATTAAGCTAACTATTGAAAAATTATAGATATCGGCCGTTGGATTAACGTAAAAAACCTCTTGAAAGTGGTCGTCGTCTACTGTGAATTCGACAATCCTTTTTAATGCTTCAACTTTATTTTCATCATTCGCAAGACTCTTATTGTTTTCTAAAACGTAATCGAAGGCAAGGGAAGTTGAGCAAACGTTGTCGTCAGCAATTTGATGGTGGTCAAGTGAGCGCATACCCGTATCTACATGAATCGCCTCTGCCTCCGCTTGCCCTGAGGGATTCGAAGGATCAGCGAACGCGACCTTCTCGATAATTTCGTTTGAACGAACGTATTTTCCCGCGAGCTTATCGCCGGCCGGGACAAAGCGGACCTCGGCATTCTCCCATCCGGGCAAAAACCGCTTAATCATCCACGACGACGCGATCGCATCAAGGTCACAGGCCTTATGAGTAACAACTATTTTAGCCATGCAGCTATTTTAACCATTTTCTCTCGACTTGACAAGGAAGACTTACTGTACTTATGATTATAGTATGGATCCAAAAAAACAGGATTTAAATCCGGAACTCAAACAGATTTACGATAGAGTCATGAATACCCAGGTTCCAAATAAGCCATCAGGGACAGAGCCTCTCCAGAACGTAACCCCTACTCCATCTCCCCAGCCTTCTATTTCTACTCCGCAAGGGCCAACCCAAGCTGCACCCTTGCCACCCCAGCCGGCAGCACCCCAACCAATTTCCGAACCGAAATCTTTTGTTTTTACGGGAAATAAAGTAATTACTCCGCAGGACGGGGGTCAAGGCACAACGCAAACAGCTGGCACTAAAAAAGGCATTCCTGGAATTCTTATTGGGGTCCTTGTAGTAATTTTAGTGATCGCCTGGGGAGCCCTTTGGGCCAAAATCTTCGGCCTATTTTAATTTCTTTATTGCTTCTGAGAGCTCAATGACCTTGGTTTCCTGTTCGTTTCGCAGCTTGTACTCAACCTTCCCTTCTCCTACTTTTTTAGATACGACTAAACGAACGGGAATTCCAATCAAGTCCGCGTCGGCAAATTTCTCGCCGGCCGATGCACCTTCCCTGTCATCCCACAAAACCTCAACTCCCGCATCGTTTAATTTTTTGTAAACGTCCTGAACCCAAGGTTCTGTCCCGGAATCTTCGATATTAACTAAATGAACGTCAAACGGCGCAACACTCTCAGGCCAAACAATCCCGTTTTCATCATTATGGACTTCGACAATTGTTCCCATAAGTCGTGAAATTCCTATTCCATAACACCCCATAACCACTAGGTTGTCTTTTCCTTGCTCGTCTTTATAAGTTAATCCAAAAGCTTCAGAGAATTTTGTCCCAAGAGGAAAAATGTTCCCAACTTCTATTGTTTTCACTTTTTTTAAAGGCCCATGGCCCATATCGCATTCTTTTCCTTCTTGGACTTTTGATATCTCAGTATTCTCAGAAAAATCCCCTCCGGGACAATAAATTATCTCATCCTCTCCATTTTCCGTAATTACTTGAAACTCATGAGAT
>JBGOVI010000050.1:0-6445 GCA_041478035.1 Patescibacteria group bacterium | reverse complement strand
TGATTGGTCGTTATAATTTTGAATTTATAGCAAATTAGATTACCACAGTTCTCTTTTCCCAATAAGGTATATTTTGCGGTTTGCAAAAATTTATCTGCTGATTCTTTTTCCAGCTTTCTAAGGGGATCATTGCTGCTACATGCATCATTCGCATTTGACCCTCGTGGTAAAAACTTATCTCCTGGGATTTTCCACCATATATCGTCTACAGGATCTTTCATATATTCTATGTTGCCAATTTGTACCCATTCATAATTTGTGTCTGCATTTTTAGATACATATTTAGATTTATATATTCCATCACGACAATCAAAGGAGAGAATAGTTAAATCATTCGGAGAATTTGTTTTTTTCAAAGTCATTGTGTAGTTACTACCAATCTTAATTTTCGCATTCATGGCCATTTTTAAAATGGTGGCAGGACTAGGTTCTATCAACTTTGAAACACTAAATATTATTGCTATAAGAAGTAATAGCAAAAAAACAAAAGCCCACTTTTTGTATGATCTCTGTCGTTTAACCATAGTTAAATTAAAGCACAGTATGGAAAAGATGACAATTACAAGATGATGTATTTACACAAAGCAATGAGGCTGTGACCCCACAGGAAGTCGAATCCTGGTTACCAGGATGAGAACCTGGTGTCCTAACCACTAGACGATGGGGCCAAGTGGTTTTAGTAGCTCTATTTTACCCCAAAAAGAGGCTAAAACTCAAGTCATGCGGCTTTGGCGGGTTCCATCTGGTACCCGCCTTTGGGGATTAAGCTCAGTTCGTCTCTTTTAATAAATATCTCTTTTCCTTTAGCTCGCTTCTCTATTCTGCCTACTTCTTTTCCTTCGGGATTTATTTCACGAACTGTGACTTTATCTCCTTCATCAACTTCCCTTACAGCCTGTTCGAACCGTGCGCCGCTTACCGTTCCCTCCTTTGCGAGTAACTGTGCTCCTGCCTTAACATGTCTCTCTTTACCAGCAAGTCGTGCTCGTCCTCCAGAAATAGCAGACGATTCGCTTATTCCTTGTGCTCTTATTGTCCACATGTCATATCCCGTACCAGGACATCCAAAAGCTTCAGGAGCGGCGGCTGCAGCGGGATCTGGACGGTCAAATATCGCATGACCGCGAGAGCCAGGTCCTGGCTTTGAACTCACTTCGACAAGACCCGTTCCTCCCATAATTGCTGCAACACCATGGCGAGATTCATGATCATCAACTTCGCTGATGGCTGTAGTGTCCACTTCAACTTCAGCGATTAGTCTAGAGCCATCTTTAAACTTCAATTCTCCTCCTGGAACAATAATTGACAATATCTCGTGATTCATACCCACATTTTACCACACCAATCATACTTAATACTCTTTTTGGCCCGTTCGACTCACTACGTTCGCTCAGGGTTAAAAGCTATGCTTTTAATCTGCGGCAATGGGAAAATAATATTTTGCTCATTATGCTATAATATAGGCCTAATTTATGGCTACCGAAACAGAACCAATACCGTTATCAAGAGATCAAATTGTCGAACCTTACCATCTTGAAGGAGATGCTTATGCATGGGGAAAAGTGGCAAGGGTTTTTACAGAACCGGCATTTTTAGAAGTCTACATCGAAAATCCTGCTAAAGATTTGGTCTCTCTTGATATCGCATCATCCTATCCTCATTATCGCCAAATTATGGTAGGCCAACACCGACAAAGAATGTTTAATGAAGCAAGAAGAATTGGGGGGGTGTTTTTTTACGAATTTCAAGAAGTTCGGAAAAATAAAGTTCCCTTTGCAACAACTCTTGATAGGGATACTTTTGTGGCCCTTGTAAAAACACTCGGCCCTAGAAAGTTACCTGCCAGACAACTTCTTAATGCTGCTATTTTTGAAATCATGGTAGACCCACCGGATTCAAGGGATAGAAACACTGAAACAGTTTCAGAGCATCTACTTAAGAGATTCATGGATTCTGACGAGGTTATAGAGACAGTCGTTGAACCAGACGGCAGACAAGGTGATCCTGGCAATTGGGTGTTTTTAAAACCTACTCATGTAAAAAATATATACCCTGACATTCAAGCAGAAACGCTTTATCAAATGCTAAGTAGTATTTTAGAAGATAGAACTCCCGATTTTCTAAAAGCCGCGACAGACTATGTAGCAAAATATTTAATAGCATCAGAAAGTTTCAGAAGGGTTACGTTTTTAAGTCTAGATATAAAACCTTTTAAACAGTTAGTGGAAGACGCGAAGAATGCTTTTCCGCCTAAAATGCAAAAAACTCTTTTCTTTAAAAGCGCACAGGATGGAAGAAGACACATTCAGGCCGACATACTTTCTCTTCCCCTCAAAGATGGAAGTATTGATTTTTTATCCAGTGCGGAAGGATGGCCTTATCATTTTAGAGATTTTGGTATGAAGGGAAACCGCAAAATTGCTCAAAAGCTCGCCAATAGTCTTAAACCAGGCGGTAAGGCAGCATTTTTTCCTTGGAAAATGGACCAAAATACTCCATATTCGCAAGAGATTCTAAGAACTGTAGTCAAAGACTGGGAAAATGTGGGATTTGCTGTAGAACGAGAAAGCCGTACGAAAAAGGAAGTTCTTGATTTAATGACTGATCGCGAACTAATGCTTGCCCACCACTCTCCCTTATTTAAACAGACAGGTCTTGTAACTACGCTTATTCTATCTAGACCGGATTTGGTAGCGGCTTAGACTTTTCCTGCAACGTCCCACGCAGTAATCATCCCGAGGAGCTTTTCGTCTTGTTTTCCGTGTTCGGTGATGTAAACAACAGCAACACGCTTTCGTTCTTTCAAACCCTTTTGGAACAATACTTCAACATCAGAAAATAAAGTATCTCTTGAAACGAATTCAAAATATTCGCTTTTATGCTTGTCAAGTCCGATGAATTCCCTAAATTCTGAAACTTTTGTATCTTTCATGATTATTGCATCTTTATGATGGACGAGATAGGCAAGGATTGTGTTTTCGGAAAATACTCCGATCATTTTATCTCTTTCCATTACGGGGACATGGGTGTAAGTTTTATCATCCATTTCCTGCATTACATCAAGAGCATTTGCGGATAGTACAGTCTTATAAATAAGCTGGGGTTTAATTGCTATATCAAGGGCTTTTTTTGGGTGTAGGATGGCGCTTCTAATCTCTTCGTATTTCCCTAAAATATAGTCGTGCGGAATAATTAAAGGATTTGCTTTATCAGGGTATGGATTATGTACGAGGATATTACGCAGTTCTGAGAATAATTTTAAATCTTTATAGTTGGCAGAGAATATTCGATCTTTGTCGGCCATTTGTCGAAGAAGGGCTCCGTGCTCAACAAACTCTTGCGCACCAAGTCGCTTCCTCATGTAATGATCGATCTCATTATAAATCAAGAGAAATTGTCCGGTTGAATCTTGCTTCATAGTTTGTAGCTATTATACTACAATTAGTCTGCGGCGATAGGGGTTGGGGCGGTGATGTTTCGACTCGGAAGTTGCTCGCCCTTGATTTCGTCAAAACCTGATAGTTTTTTAGTCAATGCGAGTTTTAGAACGTCATCCATGTGAGAAACGAAAACGAACCTGATATCCTTTAGAACTTGTTTTGGAATATCCTCGAGATCCTTTCTGTTCTCTTTTGGCAGGATTATTGTTTTAAGTCCTGCGCGGTGAGCGGCGATCAGCTTTTCTTTCAAACCACCTATCTCAAGAACACGACCGCGAAGAGTAACTTCCCCCGTCATTCCCACCAAGTGGTTGACCGGGATCTTCGTGAAAGCAGAAACTAGCGCCGTTGTGATTGCGGTCCCGGCGGACGGCCCGTCCTTTGGAACCGCACCCTCAGGAACGTGCACGTGCACATCAAGCTTATTGAAAAAATTTTCACGAATTCCAAGTTTGGTCGCGCGTGATCTGATATACGACATCGCGGCCTGGCAAGACTCTTTCATGACGTCTCCAAGCTGTCCCGTCAAAATCAATTGTCCCTTTCCTGGCATTAATGCAACCTCAATAAACAATATTCCACCTCCGGCCGGCGTGTAGAAAAGTCCCGTTGACATTCCCACTTCATCCTTTTTCTCGGCAATTGAAGAACTAAACTTGGCAGGACCCAAAAACTTGGCAACCGTTTTTGCGTCAATAATAACTTTCTTCGTTTTTTTCTCGGCAACTTTCCTTGCGATCTTTCTGAAAATCGCGGCAAATTCGCGCTCAAGCGAGCGAACTCCTGCCTCGCGCGTATAGCGTTCTATAATGTGGTGAACTGCATTATCTTTAACTTCAACGTTTTCTGGCTTTAATCCGTGAGCCACAAGTTCTTTATCGAGCAAGAATCTTGTCGCGATGTTGAATTTTTCATCCTCCGTGTATCCTGCAAAGTTAATAATCTCAAGGCGATCGAGCAAAGCCGGCGGAATTGTATCTAAGATATTTGCGGTTGTTATAAACATTACATCAGAAAGATCGAACGGCACGTCAAGATAATGATCTGAGAAGCCGTTGTTTTGCTCGGGATCGAGCGCTTCGAGTAGTGCGGCCGAGGGATCTCCTCGATAGTCTGCGCCCACTTTGTCTATTTCATCAAACATGAAAACCGGATTATTAGTTCCAGCGTCTTTTATTCCTTGAATTATACGGCCCGGAAGTGCGCCTACGTATGTCCTACGGTGGCCACGGATTTCAGCCTCGTCGCGAATACCGCCCAAAGAAATTTTGACAAACTTTCTTCCCAAGGCTCGCGCAATTGACTTACCAATTGAGGTTTTTCCAACCCCCGGCGGCCCGACAAAACAAAGAATCGGCCCTTTCATTTTGCCTGCTAATTTATGGACAGCCAAGTATTCAACGATTCTCTCTTTCGCTTTTTTCAAACCATAATGCTCTTCCTCCAAAATTTTTTCGGCATCGCTTATGTCAATTTTGTTATGGCTTTTAGTGCTCCAGGGAAGACCAACGAGAGTTTCAAGGTAGTTTCTAATATATCCTGCCTCGGGATTATATGGGGACGACTGAGTCAGTTTTCTAAGTTCCTTTTTTGCCTTTTCTTCAACGTCGTGAGGCATCCCGGCTTCTTTAATTTTTGTAAGTAGCTCCTTTGCCTCACTACTTTCTTCGGACTCTCCGAGTTCTTTTTCAATCGTTTTTATTCTTTCGCGCAAGATGGCTTCTTTTGCATTTTTTTCAAATTGTTCATTAGTTTTACTTGAGATTTTTCTTTCAAGCTCTAAAACTTTTACCTCGCGCGATAAAAATTCCGAAACTTTTTCAAGGCGCGTCTTGACATCAATTGTTTCAAGAATATCCTGGCGATCCGACCCTTTAATATCTAAGGTCGATGCAATTTGATCTGCGAGCTAGCCCGGCGCAACCTCTGACATAATATTCATAAAAACAAGAAAGTCGGCCTGTTTTCCAAGACTTAAGGCTTTTTTAAATTCGGCAATTAAGTGATTTGACAACGCTTTTACCTCAGGAGTTATGTCTTGCTCCTCGCTTATCTCTTCGATCCTTGCCAGAAAATATCCTGCGCGCTCATCATATGAAATAATTTTTGCGCGGGAAAGCCCTTTGACCAAAGCATTCACTTCTCCATCAGTTCTGATCATCTTATTAATGTGAGAAACAGTGCCGACTGAATAAAGATCCTCGGGACCGGGCTCATTTAGTTTTGGATTGCGCTGGAGGACAAAGCAGACGACACGTTCGCCGTTAAATGCCGATTCAAGAGCCGCCAGGCTTTTTGGCCGGCCAAAAGTGAGAATTGATTCTGTATGGGGAAAGACTATCCCGTCCCTTATTGGAATTACCGGAATAAGTTGTTCATTGCTTTTGTTTGAAAGGTGTATCATTCTTGTCTCGCCAAACAGGCGGATTGTTAGCAGTATAGCACGTCATTTGCTAAGTTGTCAACCCCTCTGTCTATTCAGTTCGGTAAGTTCGAAGATATCATAATGTATCGCATATTGCAAATGGAGTCAACTTGTGATACAATACTTTCAGTTAAGTTAATAAGTTTGCCTATTGACCACCCCATTACGTGCCAAATCCCATGTCTCATTTTGTAACATTTTTCATGATTATTTTAAAAGGAAGGAGGTAGATTTGTATGGCTAAAAAATTATTTGTAGGAAATTTGTCTTGGAATTCAAAAGATGATTCACTTAAAACACTTTTCTCAAGTGCAGGTACTGTTGTTTCGGCTCAGGTAATATCTGATAGATACACAGGACGTTCGAGAGGTTTTGGATTTGTTGAAATGTCGTCTGATGAAGAGGCAGATAAAGCAATTGCAGAGCTTAATGGAAAAGACTTAGACGGAAGACAAATAACAGTTAACGAAGCACGCGCACGGGAAGACAACGGTGGTGGACGAGGTGGAGGTGGAAATGGTGGAAATTTTAGAGGTGGAGATAGAGGCGGAAGAGACGACAGACGCGGCGGAGATAACTA
>JBGOVI010000084.1:0-3098 GCA_041478035.1 Patescibacteria group bacterium | reverse complement strand
TCCTGCTGATTGTCTGCACCTAAATATTTTCACTGCTGATAAAATAAATTTTGTCTCGCTCACTTTGAAAATTCTTCCGAATTTTTATGCTTGAAAAATTTATTTTCAACTTCGTTCGCGATATTAATGTTGCTTCAAATTCGGCTTTGCCGGAATTTTTCACATTAATACTTTTATTAAACTAAAAACTTGACGAAGTCAGTTTTGAATCATCAATAAGCGAGCAACTTGTTGCGAGCGCATTTGTTAGATTTTATCGACGAGTAATTTAGGATTCTCAGATTTTCCAGCATTTGGTCGGATTCTCCATTTGGTTTAACCTTAACGAACTGTTTATTTTTCTATGACTCTTGGAGCATCTTATCGACGATAAAATGAAGGCAATCGTAATGTTACCTTAAGAGGGTCATAGTTACCCCCGCCGTTTGATGGGGCTTAGCTCCCTTGAAAAGGAGTTTGACACACCACCACTGGGCAGGTCTCACCAAGCATACACATCCTTTCGGATTCGCGCTTAGCTACGTTTTTGGTAAACAGTCGGGCCGCCCTTGTTACTGAGATCTACAAATGCATTTACATTTCTGAAAAAACAAATATAGACACCCCTTAAACCGAAGTTACAGGGCCAAATTGCCGAGTTCCCTTAGTTGATTTAAAGCTTACATGTCTTAGCCTACTCAGCTAGAGCACCAGTGTCGGTTGTGGGTACAGTTGACTAAATCCGTTTAGCATGAAACTTTTCACTGGCTCCCGGACTCAGCGACTTTATCTTGTAAGTTCATTCAGGTCTTAGCATTACGCTATCTGAATTTCTCTACAAGAACATCCTTCCGGATGTTCGCTTATCCAAAAACTATTTCATACAAAAGACTCAATCAGTGCAGGAATATTAACCTGCTGTCCATCGTCATGCTCAGTTAAGGCATGACTTAGGTACTGACTAACCCTCGGATAACGAATATTGCCGAGGAAACCTTGCTCTTTCGACATTTCCGATTCTCACGGAAATCACTTCCTACTATTGCCAGGATTCTCATTCCTTTCCGCTCCAGCCTTTCTCTCGAAAAACCTTCTGCGCAGAAAAGACGCCCGCTTACCCGAACACTCTTTCGAGTGCCGCTTAAGTATCGGTATTATACTTAGCCCCGTCCATTTTCAGGGCCTTGAACCTCGATGGGTGAGCTGTTACGCTTTCTTTGAATGATAGCTGCTTCTAAGCTTACATCCCCATTGTCTCAGGTTCATGACACCTTTCGTTACACTTAGTATAAATTTAGGGACCTTAACTTAAGTCTCCGTTGTTCCGGTCTCGGAAGTGTATCTTACATACACACCCTGTTTCCCGTCCTATGCAATTGACATATTCTGAGTTGGAACGAATTCCGTAACCAATAGGTCCTGCGAATTCAATCCGTACTTTACAACGTCAACAAACAAGACGAGACTATACGAAGGCATATTTCAGCGGGAACCAGCCATTGCCAGATTAGAGAGGCTTTTCACCCCTATTCACAGATCATTTAAGTGCATGTACACAACACTAGTTCAGGCCTCCATCCCCCTTTCGAGAGACTTCACCTTGCCCATGAATAGATCATCTGGCTTCAGGTCTTATCCATGTGACTAACGCCTATTTCAGACTTGCTTTCGCTCCGGTTACCCTTCATAGAAGGTTAGCCTCGCCACATAGAGAAACTCCCTGGCCCGTTCTTCAAAACGTACGTTACAACCCGCGACGATAAATCGTTTAGGGCAGTAACACTCTGTAGCTGTTAGATTTCAAGTCTTTTAACACTCTATTAAGAGTACTTTTCAGCTTTCCCTCGCGGTACTAGTGCGCTATCGGACTTTGGTTATATTTAGGGTTGGCAGTTAATCCTGCCGTATTCAGACGCCCAATCCGGGACGCCCTACTCGTTGAAGAACAACATAGAATTTTAAGATACGGGACTATCACCCTCTGAGGTGCCTCGTTCCAGAGGACTTTTCTTCGATTCCTTAGCTATTTACCTTCACCACATCTCTGCCCATCTTTCGACGGGAGATTCGGTTTGCCCTTGGCCCTTTTCGCTCGCTGCTAATAGGGGCATCATTATTTATTTTCTCTTCCTGCCGGTACTAAGATGTTTCAATTCCCGGCGTTTCTTCTCATCTCTGAGTGATTAGGATATTTTGGGTTCAAAGCCTGCATGCGGCTCGCCCAAACTTTTCGCAGCTTGCCACGTCCTTCATCAGAACCAAAACCAAGCTATTCATCTAACAGCGTTAATAATAGTTAGCATTTCCAAATTTCTAATTATAGTGGGATTCTCTGCGTACTTATTTCATTGAACATGAACCGATTTTAAATCGGCGTTCTCAAACTGATACGAGAATTTTTTCTCGCACCATTCTCAAATAAAAACCACCTGCGGGTTTTTATGAATCCTGCAGCCATGGTTCTTTTGTTGAGTATGAATTTTTTCCGTTTAGGAAAAGTGATTTGTGATTTATTTGAATAATTTTGATGGTCTGAATTTATATTTTGTATATGTTGATTCGACATTATCTTTTATTGATTGTAAATCTAAACATTTTTCATTCATTTCTTGGATATTTATGACTTCTCCCATGTATGTTGGAATATCTTTTATTTTTACATCTTTTTCATAAACTACTTCATGTTGATATCCTTTTGAGGTTCTGCGAGTCGTTACTGTAAATTCTTTTTTATCAAACAATGAATCTTGTAACTTTTCTCTCAAAGTCTCAACTAATCCAGCCAATCCTCTTGGCTTTTCATCATATGCTTTTGCTGTTATCATTTTTCTTGTTCCTTAATTTAATGTGATAACGATTGCAGACAGAAAAATGGACCTGCCGTGAATTGAACACGGAGCTCCTCGGTGCAAACGAGGTGTTTTGCCGTTAGACTACAGGCCCGCAAATATCGACGCCGAAGCGAAGATTATTTTGTTAGACCCATGCAGTTTTTAAGTTTTCTGTTTTGTAATCTCATGGAAATGGTATGTAAGTCTGTCAAGTTCTGAAATAATATTTTTTTAAAATATTTTAGGAGGTGATCCAACTGCAGGTTCCCCTACAGTTACCTTGTGACG
>JBGOVI010000073.1:0-3715 GCA_041478035.1 Patescibacteria group bacterium | reverse complement strand
GTCACCGCTCCGCTCAGGAATATTTGCATTCTCGCTCTGTGCAAAAACTGCCACGGAAAGTGCAAAAACAAAGACAAAAGAAAGAAAGATCCCTAAAATTCTTTTCACAGTTAGATAATATAACGAAAGATACGTTTTGTCAATATTTTGCCAAAAAACAACTCGTCGGAAAACTAGACGGGGTAGACAAGTTTTTTTCTTTTTTTTTGCGTCAATAAATTTTAACGGGATAGTGCTGTCTTGATATGCCCGAAATATAGCGTCCAGGGAATCCCATGGAAACGCACGCCTGGTAGTTATAGCCGAACTGATCGAATCCGCCTGCTGCCGACACCGTTGCTTAACCTTATAGTATTTGACTTTTGACTTATCCGGTGCTAGGATAACATCCTATATGCATGAAAAGGTAAGCAGAAGAGATTTTTTCAAACTCACCGGTTCGGCGGCGTCTTCGGTTGTGGCCTCCCGTCTGTTTCTTCCCGAACATAAAAAAACTTTTTCGGGAGCAAGTTCCATTTTAATAGAAAGGCCTGAAGTTTTAAGAATATCCTATAGAAGAAGCTTGGCCGAGAGAAAGACGGAACAGCTTGACTTATCTCCAATTTCCCCGGATGAACAGTTCTTGTGTGAGCGCATTAACGCCTTTAGGGCAGATAACGGTCTGGAGTCCCTGGTGATTGACCTCTTTTACTCTGCTTGGGCTCGGGGCAGGAGCGAGGATATGGCCAGCCGTCAGCGCTTTAGTCATTATGCTTCGGATGGTAGCTTACCTTTAGCCGACCTGCAATCAAATTGTTCTGTTATAAGACCAGCGCTTGCCGAGAATATAGAGATGAACAACTTTCCCGACCCCAAGAATAAAGCTTTTTCTGATTGGTTGAATAGTCCTCACCATTTAGAAAATATAATGGGCCCTTACACCGTGTTCGGAATGGGAGAGGCTTGTGATATTAATGGAATATGGTATTTCACGAATGTTTTTGCGAGTGATTACTGTGTTGCTCCTTCCAGGCCAACTAGCGACTCATCTACTTCTTAACTGCCTTGCAGGCAACAAGGTTGCATGTGGAATTCTCCTAATTTAAAATTTAAATGATGAGGAAGTTTTTATTATTCCTTCTTTTAATTGCCGCAGTTGTCGGATTTGTAAATTACGGGCAGATTATAAATTCTCTTTATTTATCGCCCTGTGATAACCCGAGTCATTACAAAAAAGGAAGTATTGACCCAAGCTTTAATTTGACAAATTCAGAGCTTGCGGAAGACATAAAAAAAGCAGCCGATATTTGGAGCAAGGTTGAGTCTAAGCCGTTATTTATTTCTGATCCAAAAGGAACTCTTACTATCGGTATGGCATACGACAGGCGGCAAGAACTCACAAATCAAATCGGCAGTCGTAACAGACAGCTTGCGCAAGAGAAAAACAATATAGATCCCAAAGTTCAGGAATATAATAACCTCGCTCATGATTTTGAGAGCAGGCTTTCTGTCTTGAATTCGAAAATTGATTACTGGAATAGCCGTGGCGGCGCTCCGCCGGATGAATACCATACGCTTATTGAAGAAGATAAGGCGCTTAAGCAGGAGGCGGAGAAATTAAATCAGATGGCAGCGTCCCTCAATTTATCAACCGGAATTTATAACAATGAGATAGGACAATTAAATCAGACTGTGTCAACTTTTAATTCGGCGATAGCAATAAGGCCAGAGGAGGGGCTTTATACAAGCGGAGATGAAACGATTGTTATTTATTTTTATAACGGTCAAACAGAATTTACACATACTCTCGCGCACGAACTTGGACACGCGCTTGGCATGGCTCATCTACAAAATCCGAATGCCATTATGTATTCTCAGTCTAACGACGCCGTGATTCCCGCAATTGAAGATCTTGCGGCGCTCAAAGAGATTTGCAAAAAGAAATTTATCACAATAGTATTCTCCGAAAAACTAATTAACTTCTTAGCTCATTTCAAAAACAACCCACGGGAAAACTAGACGGGGTAGACAAGTTTTTTTCTTTTTTTCTTCGCGTCAATAAATTTTAACGGGATAGTGCTGTCCTGATATGCCCGAAATATATCACTATGGGTTCCGAGCCCTACAGAAGCAAGAAACAGTCTTGCCTGCTCCAGCTTTGTTCGTTCCTCATCTAACAGAGCTCTGTATTTTGCTTTTATTAACTTTTGTACCAGTTCGGGATAGTCTTCAACAAGTGAGTACAGTACCGCTCTTACAGTCTTTTCCGCAAGGAAATTAGAAATAAGAAAGTTAGAATCTCTTCCCGCTGCCAGTAACACTTCATCATGTGCCTTGCCGTCAGCGGACCGGATTTTCGAAAGAAACCTAACCATGGCGCCATTCAGTTCGGCTGCCGGTTGTTCTTCAAGATTAATAATATCCCTGTACCCTGCAATTAAGGCATTCATCTTCTCACGGTCTACAGTTGGATACTGCTTGGGTAAATCTTTTAAATCAAAATCCAAACGCCTTTCTAAAATATCTTTAATTTCATTTGTGCAGGGGACAGGCGTAGCGGTTTTTGAATGGAATATTGCAATTTCCGCAAAATGTTTTACCAAAGTATATTCCGCACGAAGTCTTTCATCTATAGCGTCACTTTCTAAATCAAAAGCCTCGGATACAATATAAATTTCGGGCGGAAAAACAACCGACCTATGAAACAGTATATTAGTGTCTTTATAAGGTTCTTTACTGACGTATTCTGCACCAATTAAACTCAAATTTCTATTAGTGAAGCTATCGACCGGCGGAATTGCTTCGTAAATTCTTTTGTAGTCTTCTCGGCTTAACCACCAAATTTGTTCGGGTGGCAGGACATAGGCTCCCGGATATGATTTTTGGACTTCTCCATTGGTGCGGTTAAGCAATACGGTAACTTTCTCAGGCAGGCTCCTTTCTACTTGAACCGCAGGTTCATTTCCCAAATTTACTTTGTTTTCAGCTGTCATAGACGACATTATATAAACCTATAATATTTATGTCAAGAGCGGGATAACCACAAACCCTATTTTAAAATATGGGAATAAAAGTATATAATGCATGATTATGAAAGGAGAGAAAGAACCGGTACCGCAAATTTTAAAAGACGCTTACGATTCTTTTCCTTCACATACAAAATACTGGTTGAACCTTGACCTTGAAAATAGATTGGGAACAGACATACGTAGTCTTGAGCGTCTCACGTTTTTTGCATTTGGTATCTTCCTACTACCTGCCGATACAAAGAGAGAGTGGTCCCTCAGAAAATTAAAGCAGAATCTATACGCAAGAACAGGCAGGCAGTGGCCAAGAACCTACGTGGAGGAAGCAAGCGATCTTGCATTATACGAATTTGTAGAAAAAGGAGTACTTGAAAGAGCGGGTTCTCAAAGATTTGCCGGTGAACCCATAAACAGAGATACAAAATTTTCGCTGACCAAAAACAAAACAACTATAGTAGAGGGGATAAACTGTATGATTATGGCCGGATATGCGGCGGGGTTCAAAGACTCGGAACTTGTAGGACTGAGAGAACGAGCGGAGAGGGCTATAAAAGGTATCTCCGAATCATAATTTTTTCCCGAATATTCCCAGAAATCCTCGCCGTTTCTTAGTAACTGCATCAAGAAGTTCTTTTCTGCCCCGTTCTACTGCCTCGTCGCTCGGCATAGATATTTCATTCATCGCCTTACGCTGGCGTTCAAAAAATTCC
>JBGOVI010000081.1:0-3298 GCA_041478035.1 Patescibacteria group bacterium | reverse complement strand
GGCGGAGACGGTAAAAGTTAAAAGTGAAAAGTTAAAAGTTCAAAGTGATGGAGAGGTCGGTAAATTTTTAGAAACTGGGAAGAGGGCGATGTTTGCAGGGATCGGAGAAGCAAAAGCAGGCAATCGCGTTGGACATATATCGCGCGCGATTCAAAATATAGTTGAGGGTGCGAGGTATTCTGTCGTCCGGTCACTCGTCGGACATGGAGTAGGACGAGATCTTCATGAGGCGCCGGAGATTCCAGGATATCTCTCAGGACCAATCGAGGCAACCCCACTTTTAAGACCGGGAATGACCATTGCAGTTGAAGCGATATACAATATGGGAAAGTACGATGTGGCTTATCGGGAAGGAGATGACTGGACGATTGTAACAAAGGATGGCAGCATATCTGGACTTTTTGAGAGGACGATTTTAATAACCGAAAAAGGCCCACAATTGCTAACACAATTAAGAAGCGACAAGCTTGCGTTATGAGGCTAACTTTGGTAGAATATACAATTGGTATGTTATGGTACACGCTGGGGCAATTGAGCTTGAAGGAATAGTACGAGAGGTTTTACCGAATACTTTGTTCAGAGTCGAAATAGAAGGAGGGAAATTGGTTCTTTGTCATTTGTCAGGAAAAATGAGAATTCATTTTATAAAAATTCTGCCAGGTGACCGGGTTCGAATTGAAATGACCCCCTATGACCGCGAACGAGGAAGGATTACCTACCGAGTTAGGTAGAAATTGATCAATTCACCAAATTCCAATTGACCAAACCAATGTTCAATTTTAAATTATTTAATGAATTAAACATTACACATTTGCAATTGGTTTGAAAATTGGTTAATTGGTTCTTGGTAATTAATATTATGAGAGTTGTTGGAGTAAATTTACCGGACGAGAAAAGAGTTGATATTGCACTTACCTATATATACGGTATAGGACGTTCAAACGTGCGGCAAGTGCTTGAAAAGGCTAAGATTGCACCTGAAAAAAGGCTCAAAACGCTTTCAGAAGACGAGATTTCGCGTATACAAAAAATCGTTGAGACTTACAAAATTGAAGGAGACTTGCGGGCAGACGTTGCGGGTGACATCAAAAGACTTAAGGAAATAAGTTCGTACCGCGGCACACGGCACGCGAAAAATTTGCCAGCTCGCGGTCAGAGGACGCGTTCTAATGCCCGTACTAAGCGGGGAAAACGCGTGACAATTGGAGCAATCAAGAAGGAAGACGCAGTAAAGATGGGGATAATCGCAAAGGAGGAAGTTACTAAGAAATAGATTAGATATTAAATATTAGATATTATAGATTATATTTAAATTCGAAAATTAATACAATCTATAATATACAATATATAACTTAACAATATGGCAAAGAAAACAAACACACATAAAGTAAAAAAAACGGTATCTATGGAGAGCGGGAGAATTTATGTCTCTACAACGTTCAATAATACGATTGTGACCGTAACAAATGAAAAGGGGGATACGGTTGCATGGTCTTCATCAGGAAATAAAGGATTTAAAGGGACGCGCAAAAGTACGCCCTACGCTGCAACTTCTGCAGTCGAGGAGGCAATTCGCAAGGCGCGCGAGACAGGAGTCAAAACAGTTGAAGTTTTTATTAAAGGGCCCGGGGTCGGGCGCGATGCGGCTCTTCGAGCCATTCGCAATTCAGGACTTACAATTTCGATGATAGCAGACGTTACGCCGATTCCGCACAACGGCCCAAAAGTCAAAAATAAGCGGAGAGTTTAAAATGGGTAGATATACAGGACCAAAACATAAATTAGCAAGGCGCGAGGGAATCAATATCTTTGGTAAGGCGTCGCAGTCACTTGAGAGAAGGCTCAATGTTCCTCCCGGAGTACATGGCAAGAGGCGCGCGCGCAAACTCTCTGAGTTTGGGGTTCAGCTCCGCGAAAAGCAAAAACTTAAGAGAATTTACGGCCTCATGGAGCGCCAATTTAAAAAATACGTTTCAGAGGCTCAGGGGAAAAAGATTAATACTGAGGATGCATTGGTGCAACTGCTCGAAACAAGGCTTGATAATGTGGTTTACAGGCTTGGTTTTGGAAAAAGTAGACCCATGGCGCGACAAATGGTTTCTCACAGACATATTCTGGTCAATGGACGTAAGGTTAACATCCCATCGTACAAAATACTTGAAGGGGATACTGTTGCTTTATCCGAAAAGTTTAAAATAGAACAAAGCGAAGAAGATAAAAATGAGCCTGAAGTTCCTGCATATCTTGCAAGAGAAAATATGGAAGGAAAGCTCGTTCGCGTGCCTACTCGCGAGGACGTGTCAAATCCCGTTGATTATCAGTTAGTTATTGAATTTTACTCTCGTTAATGGTAAAATAATTTTTTGGTAAAATGGTTAATCCTAATTTTAAAGTAGTTGAGGAAAAACAAGAAGAAGGTTACGCACGTTTTGTGGCAGAACCCCTTGAGCCCGGCTTTGGTCAGACATTGGGCGTTGCGCTTCGCCGTGTCCTCTTGACCAACATTGAAGGAGCAGCGGTCACGTCTGTTAAAATTGATAGCGTTCGTCATCTTTTCTCAACCCTCCCAGGACTCAAAGAAGACATTATTGAATTTGTTCTAAATATAAAATCTCTTCGTGTCAAATTGGCCGAAGGACAAAATGAAGCAAAAATAACGCTCACGGCGTCAGGCCCGGGGGAAATAACGGCAAAAGATATTGAGACTACAGACACAGTTGAAGTAATTGACCCAAAGCATTATCTTGGATCTTTGGCTGATAAAAAATCAAAAATAAATGTTGAGATGACTGTTGAGCGCGGAACGGGGTACTCGCTTGCCGAGGAGAGGAAAATTTCAACGGTTGGTGTCATACCGGTTGATGCCATTTTCTCACCTGTCCTTCGAGTTAACTACAAAATTGAGCAAACACGCGTTGGAAAACAAACAAATTTTGACAAATTAATTCTTGAGATTTGGACAGACGCAACAATTAATGCAAGAGGAGCGCTTGATGAAGCGGCAAAAATTATCGTTGCCTACTTCAAACAAGTTTATGAGCCAAATACGGCAGCCGATGAGGAAAAAACAGATGTTACCGCAGGAGTTTCCGAAGGGGTTCTCAGAATGACGATAGACGAGTTGGATCTTCCAACAAGAATTTATAACTCGCTTCGAAACGCAGGAATTGAGACGGTGGGCGAAATGCTCAATACCCCAAAAAAAGAGCTCATGGCGTATCGAAACCTTGGAGCAAAATCGCTTTCAATTATTGAGGAGAGCTTGAAGGCGCGGGGTATTAGTCTTTCCTTTTAAGGT